>NZ_JBQCGW010000308.1:0-5943 GCF_051955275.1 Pseudobacter sp.
ATATAAATTCCAAAATTACTTTCGTTGTAGAACACATAATCCGCTACACCGAAAACGAGATTATTAAAGGGAACGGACATATCCACCGCATCGGGGATATCGAACACTTTGTTACCATCGATCCAGACCCGTACGCGTGTTTTCTGTACCTGTATTGCGTAATGAGCGGGCTTGAACAATGATTTGCTGAACGCAGCGAAATCAACATTTCCGGTATTGAAACCCGGAGTGCCTTTGGCGCGGGAATAGAGCTCTGCTTTGGAAATCAGATCGAGGTTTGGTTTGGTGGTCACTTCCAGTACATTCTTATCTCTCCATTCTACTTCAGACCATAATGATTTATCTGTGGCTTTTTTAGTACCGCTGTTGAAAACGCCGAATTTGAAACCGGGGAAGAAGCGTGTACCCTGCGGCGCTGTACCATCCACGAACAGATCGAATTCAACGGTAAAGTTCTCTCCGAAAGACTTGCTGTTTCCGAAGAGGTACTGAGCCCCGGTGAACATGCGCAACCATTTACCGGAAACATTCTCCAGCGTTACCACTTCTCCTTTTCCTCTGGTATTCCATCCCAGTGGCAGCTCTCCGATATTATCCTGGGCAAAATCGTCAGCAAAGATCACTTTCTCTCCAGGAATGAAATCGTATTTTGAATAGGCTGTTACAGGTGCTTTTGCCACTGTACCGGATTTGGCCTTCTCCTCTGCGGCGGGCTTTTCCTCTTCTTCCTTTGCACTTTTGGAGGGCTCCAGGGATTTGTCGATTTCTTTATCTACTTTATTATCTACTTTTTCCTTAATCTTGTTTTTGGCCCTATTGATAAGACCGCCCAACTGAGCCTGAGAGATGAGGGGTGTAACGAACAGACATAATAAAATGAGCTTTTTCATATCGATGATTTAACAACAGCAAAACTACTGCAGCTGGCTATGCGTCTCAATCGCATAAACATGCTAATGAAGGGTAGAAATAGCAGTACTGACGGCATCTGTTGTACATTTGCCTTCAATCCCGAACCTTTTTATCATTCAGTTAACAATGATCACTCATCATAAGGCCCGCATTACAGAGAGCAAGTTTTTGAAGAAGCACTTCAGGATGCAGTCCGGAAGCGGCCTCCGCAGATTCCTGCTCAATCTGCTGTTGCTGGGCTTCACAATTCCGTTCGCATTGCGTTCACAGGCGCAGGAATTCATCTTCAATCATATCACACCCCGCGATGGTCTGGCTTCCAACTTTGTTTACTGCCTTTGGCAGGATCCGAAAGGCTATCTCTGGATAGGTACGGAAAACGGTTTGCAACGGTATGATGGTTACCAGTTCTTTTCTTTGCATCATGGAAGCGGCCCTGACAGGCTCCCCAAGCTTCCGGTGAACCAGCTGGTGGTGGATACAACAGGACGCATGTGGCTGCGCATGGGAAAAACATTCGGGATCTTTGACCAGAGCAGCTTCCGCTACAAACAGGTGCCGCTGGCAAAGGGTCTCAATATTCCGGAAACCGCCAATCTTTTCCTGGAAAAAGATGGAAATGGACATGTATTCGTTTTAGTGCACGGATGGGGCTGGCTTTTTTTTGATGAAGAGCACAATGTGTTCAGGGAAGATACCGGCCCTTTCAGGGTCCCCCGCTCCTTCGGTCTCTTTGTTACTTATGATGATGTCAGTGCAGGAAGATTCTGGATCGGTGGCAGGAATGGACTTGCCTATTATGATAAAAAAAGGAAACAGCTCTTCACTGCCGGCCAGGCAGATGCTCCGCATTTTCTGCTCAACGATCCACGCATGGGCCATCATATCGTTAACTTTTATGTGGATGTTAAAAGAAGACACTGGCTGACGGTATGGGACACTACCAAAAACAACCTCACCTACTACTGTTATGATGAACGCAGCAGGGGCTACAGCAATGATACGATGGGGCTGACCACCGTTTCACCCGGTGGATACTATGAGCTGAACAAATGGATGGAATTCGGGGATACCACCGTACTTGCCTATGGACTGTACTTCATGGCCATGCGGATGGAAGACAGGTTCGAGACTTTCGTATTTCCCGGGCAGAGCCCCTACAATATAGAGTTCACAAAAGTATATTCGGTTATACAGGACCGTGAAAATATCCTATGGGTGGCAACGGATAATGGGCTGTTCAATTCCATGAGCAAGATCAACAGTAGTCTTCACCTGGTATTGAAGCAGGATAAGAAGCGTGCCAATATCACCAACCTGCTGGAAACACCCGGCGGGGATATCTGGGTAGGTACCTGGGGCCGTGGTGTGCTTACCCGGCGACCCACATTGCTCAAAAAAGAGATCACTTTTGATTATCCTGAGAATGATGGCAATTATCTGCTCACCTGGGATATGCACCAGGAACTACCCGGAGGCCGGATCTGGTTTGCGTGTCAGTCCGGCAGACTGATGATCTACGACACGCTCCGGCAGCGTTCAGAATACCTGAAACCCACTCCATTCGGCGGTTCCACCATCCGGCAGATCGCAGAAGATCCCAATGGAAATCTCTGGTTCGGAACACAACGAGGAACAATACTGAAATGGAAGAAAGGAGCTGCCCTGCATGACAGCTCCTTCAAACTGATCAATCAGCCTGGCTCCACCATCAACAAACTTTTTGTTGATAACAGGGGACTGCTCTGGGCCGCCACCAGTGGAAACGGTGTGATAGTGCTGGACCCCCTCACTGGCAAGCAACTAAAAAAATATGACCTGCCCAGCCCGCAGCTCTTATTGTATGGCAATCATGTAAGGGATGTATTGCAGGTGAACGACAGCATCTATGCATTTGCCGGAGACAACCTGATCTTGCTCAATCACAATACAGGAAATATGTTTACCGCATCCCGGTATAATCAGTGGCCGGTTGGACCTGTACTCACTATGCAGGTAGACAATCAGCACAATGTGTGGCTGAGCACACCTAACGGGATGTACAAATACAACCTGGAAGGCAATCACTTTATCCGCTTCACGCAATGGGATGGATTGATCACCGTGTACAATCAGTATTACCAGCTGGAAACAAGTCTTAAACTGAGAAGTGGCAGGCTGGCATTTGCAGGCAATGCCAATATGGTGACCTTTGATCCGCTGACGTACCGCGACAAATCCCTGCCTCCCGATGTGCTCATCGGAAGCTGCAAGCTCTTCAATGATTTCCTGCCGGTGGATTCCATCATGAAACAGGGAGGGCTAACGCTTCCGTATAACCGCAATTCTATCACCCTCTCCTTTGCAGCCCTGAGTTTCGCCCGCATCGACAAGCTCAGTTACTACTATATGCTCGAAGGAGCCAATAAGGACTGGCAGCGGATGGAAGGCGCATTGCAGGTGAACTACACTTTATTACCTCCGGGCAATTACGTGTTCAGGGTGCGTGCGAGGAATGAAGAAGGCATCTATTCACCGCATATTACTTCCATGCGGATTACCATCCGTCCACCATTCTGGAGGACCTTCTGGTTCTTCGGGCTGGTAGGGATCAGCATTGCCGGGGCACTGTACTATCTCTATCGTTTGCGTATACGCAGGCTGATGCAGGTAGAAAAGATCCGGACCAGGTTGGCCCGCGACCTTCATGATGATATGGGGTCCACGCTCAGCACCATCAATATCCTGAGTAATATGGCCGTGAAGAAACTGGATTCCGATCAGAAGGCCAGCCAGGATTATATGGGGAGGATCAGCGAAAGCTCCAGTCGTATTATGGAAGCCATGGACGATATTGTATGGAGTATCAACCCGGTGAACGACAGCATGAGGAAGATCGTGGCGCGCATGAAGGAATTCGCCGGAAACGTGCTGGAAGCCAGTGATATCGACTATAGCTTCGTGGTTGACGAAGCCGTGAAGGATATGACCTTCGATATGGAATGGAGAAGGGAGATCTTCCTGGTTTTCAAAGAAGCGGTCAACAATATTGTGAAATATGCAAAGGCTTCGAAGGTGGACATCACCCTGAAAAGGCAGAAAAACGTGCTGCTGATGACCATCACCGACAATGGCGTTGGTTTCAGGAGTAATTCAGGGCAGCAGGGGACGGTCAGAGGCAACGGGTTAAGGAATATGCGCAAGCGTGCCGAGGCCATGAATGGGTCCCTGCAGATCATTTCAGCGCCTGAATCCGGCACATCCGTGGAACTGAGGATACCCTTAGCATAATTATGCTATGTTGTAAAAAACCGGCAGCCCCTACCTTTGTACAACCAAACTAAAAAAATGATCAAGATCCTTTTATACGATGATTCGGAAGTAATGCGGGAAACCCTGGTGCTCCTGCTGAGCAACACCGATGGATTTGAAGTGGTGGGCGCATTCGACAATTGCGAAACCGCTGTACAGGACATCATCACCCTGCAGCCTGATGTGGTATTGCTGGATATCGATATGCCGGCCATGACAGGCATCGAGGGGCTGGCCAAAATAAGAAGTCAGCACCCGGACGTAAAGATCCTGATGCTGACTGTATTTGACGATAACAAAAACGTATTTGAAGCGATCCGCCAGGGCGCCAATGGTTACCTGCTGAAGAAAACGCCTCCTGCCAGACTGATCGATTATATCAGGGAGGTGTACGAAGGCGGCGCTCCTATGAATGCCTCCATTGCCACACAGGTGCTGAAGATGTTTGCGGGTATGCAGCCATCCGCCAGTCCTGATTACGCACTCTCCCAACGCGAAAAGCAGGTATTGCAATCGCTGGTCGACGGAAACAGTTACAAGATGGTAGCTGCCGAAATGTATATTTCCATCGATACGGTGCGCAGCCATATCCGCAGCATTTACGAGAAACTTCACGTTAACTCCAAGAGCGAGGCAGTTGCCAAGGCGCTCCGCGACCGCCTGGTATAGTTATTTTTTGATATACTCCACGTTAGCAACGATCTGGATCTCTTCTCCCAGGAAGGCGGCAGGCGTAGATGTTGATACCCCGAAATCCTTTCGGTTGATGGTACCGGTTACTTTGAAGCCAGCCATGGGTGTTTTATCCATGGGGTTCTCTCCCAGCCTGCTGGTGGCAGTAAGCGTTATATCTTTGGTTATGCCGTGCAGGGTCAGCGGTCCGGTTACCGTGTATTGATTACCCGACACTTTTTTGAATGATTTGCTTTTGAAGGTAATGGTTGGATACTTTTCAGTATCCAGGCAATCTGCTTTGCGCAGGTTCTGGTCGCGCATTTCATTTTCAGTATTGACGGAAGCCGCATCGGCAACGAGGGTAACCGTAGCGTCAGTAAAATCCTTTCCATTGGCAGTAATGGTGGATTCTTTGATCTTGAAGGATCCTTCCACATCGGCCAGGGAGAGATGGGAAATGGAAAACCGGAGACGGGCATGGTGCTCATCGAAAGTCCAGTTATCGGTTGGGATGGTTTTCCATGAAAAGAGGGTGATGGCCATCAGAGGAAGTAAGGTCAGCTTTTTCATTGTAATTTTTTTGATTGTTATGCTGCAAACCTACAGAAGCCCGGAAAAGCAGATGGGGTGCGGCTGCGACAAAAAGAGGGAGTACTGCGGCGGGGTGGTTGAAGGCGGAATAAGGGGGGATGAGAAAGATTTCCTGAAAAATAAATCAGGAAACTTTGTTTTTTAGTGATTGAATTCCTTACTTTTGCATCCCGCAATTTTCGGATTGCGTCCGGAAAAAGTTCGGGAAGTAGCGCAGGCCGGTAGCGCACCTGGTTTGGGACCAGGGGGTCGCAGGTTCAAATCCTGTCTTCCCGATACTTATTTTGGGGCCTTAGCTCAGCTGGGAGAGCGCCTGCCTTGCACGCAGGAGGTCAGCGGTTCGATCCCGCTAGGCTCCACCAAAAAAAAGTGTTGACAAAACCTTTTAGTAGTAGTAATATAGAAAAGTCGCTCATGAGCGACCAAGTTCGATCTTTGAAAACTGAACGAAACGAAACGTCAAAAATACTTTTG
>NZ_JBQCGW010000309.1:0-23650 GCF_051955275.1 Pseudobacter sp.
CAAACCCTTTTCCCATCTGAATTATATTGATTTTGGTCAATACCGCTCAGATGCTGTAGATTTACTGTTAAACAAATATCGAGCAACGATGGCCACCAGCCAGAACAAGAACATATCCAATAAAAAAGCAGAAGGCCGTCCCCTGCGGGTTTGGGCCGCTATACTCTTCCTGGTAATAGTGATTGCATCTATTTTCTATTTCAACAGGGATACTCCACTTCCGAAAGAATTGAAAGAAGCGATCAGCGATAAAAATACAGACTCCGTCTGGACTTACTCCAGCGCAGACAGCAATACCATTGCACTGAAAACACCATCAGGTGATCAGTTCAGCCTTACTAAAAATGGCGAAACGATCGCTTCCTTCACAGTGAACGGAAAAGAGATCAAACTGAAAGAGCTGGATAAACACGCCAGTGAAATAGCTGTGCTGCTGGGAGAATTACGAAACAGGAACAAACAATAGATAATGACGGATCAAATCTTCGATGCAGCATTCTGGGATGATCAATACCTGCATCATAAGCCAGGCTGGGATATCGGGGCACCATCAACGCCGCTGAAGACTTTTATCGATCAGCTGACCGATAAGAATATCCGCATTCTCATTCCCGGTTGCGGCAATGGTTATGAAGCGGAGTATCTGTTGCAGCAAGGATTTCAGCAGGTGACCGTAATTGATATTTCTCCGGTCCTTACAAAAAACATCTCTGAAAAGCTTCAGGAATACCTGGGGAAAACGCTCACGGTAATCACTGGTGATTTCTTTGACCTGGAAGGATCTTTTGATCTGATCCTGGAACAGACTTTCTTCTGTGTTTTTCCTCCGGTTATGAGAGAGCAGTATGTAAAAAAGGTATCAACATTGCTGGCTCCGGGCGGAACCATTGCAGGTGTGTTGTTCAACAGGGATTTTGATGCAGCACCACCCTATGGCGGGCATATGGAGGATTATATTCCGCTGTTTAAAACAAGCCTCGATCTGATAAAGATGGAGCCATGCTACAACTCAATCAAACCGAGGCTGGGTAATGAAGTATTTTTTATTGCCAAAAGGTCTTAGCGGAATTCACGGATCACTTCGATCTTTCCCACGATATTGGAGTTGAACGCTTCAAGTTCTTCTGCGGGAACCCAGAGCTCGTCGTGGATTGGGCCTCCTACATTCTGCACCTGGTATTTCTTCAGAAAATCTGCTTCCACTGCAAACCTGGTCACATATCCGGATCCTGATGCAGCAACGTTCCAGTCCCTCGCTATCTGGTTGAGCTTGATCATTCACAGCCTATTGGAATGAAGTTCTTCATTTACCAATCCGACCTCGAAGATTTATTACATAAAAAAGTAGATCTTGTAACTACCGAGGGGCTCTCGCGGCATATCAAACCCTTTATTGACAAAGACAAGATACTTATCTATGAAAGGGCAAATCACTAACAAAACCAGGATTATTCATATTCTGGAAGCATCACAGAAATTGAGAAATATCTTGCCGGAGTATCTTACGATGAATTTTTAAGAAATTCTGAAAAGAGATTTGCCACTATCAAGCAAATAGAAATTATTGGAGAGGCATGCAATACCCTTACAACAGAATTCAAAGGCTCGCATTCTGAAATTGCATGGAAACCGATCAGAGGATTCAGAAACATCTCAATTCATGAGTATTTCGCAGTGAACTTCCATCTTGTTTGGGAGATCGCTTTAAACGATCTGCCTGTCCTTAAAGTTCAGTTCCAGGAAGCCCTGGATTCGCTTCCTTCAGAATAAAACTACATTAAACCGCCGGCTCCTGCTGGCTCAGACAATGGAAACTTCCCAGTCCCCAAATAATCTCCGTGCTATCTATCCCCACCACTTTCCTGTCAGGGAAACATTGCTGAATTGTCTGTAACGCAACATCATCAGCATCGCACCTGTAGGTTGGAACGATCACGGATTTATTAGCGATATAGAAGTTAGCGTAAGAAGCCGGCAGTCGCTGGTCTTCAAAATCAACCGCAGCAGGCATCGGCAACTCAACGATATTGAGTTGTTTGCCACTCAGTAGTCTCATTTGTTTCAGCTGGCGCAGGTTATGTTGTAACAGTTCGTAATTCTCATCCTGCTTATTACTTTCAACTACGGTCAGTACGGTGTCTTCATTCACAAAGCGGATGGTATCATCGATATGGCCATCAGTATCGTCACCTACAATACCTTCATCCACCCAGAGGATCTGCTCCACACCATAGTACTGGCGCAGGTAATGCTCGATCTGGTCCTGGTTGAGATGCGGGTTACGGTTGGGGTTGAGCAGACAGGCCGTAGAGGTAAGCAGACTGCCCTTTCCGTTGAACTCAACGGAACCACCTTCCATTACGATACCGGGATAGTATACAGGAAGGTTATAGCGTTTAGCGATCAGCGTTGGGATCACATCATCCAGGTCGAAGGGAGGATATTTTCCACCCCAGGCATTGTATCCCCAGTCAACCACTACCTTCTTGTGTTCAGCATTGGGATTGATGAGGAAGGCCGGACCGTGATCGCGGCACCAGGCATCATTGGTGGGATGCAGGAAGAATTCCACCTGGCCCATGTCCACTTTTGCGTGCTGCAGATGCGTTGTTGCAAAGGCCTGCATGGCTTCGTCCACCACATTGATCCTTACCTTCTCACTCAGTGCGAGCTCTTTTACGAACTCACTGTAGTAGGGATAGATGCTGTCTATTTTACCAGGCCAGCTTGCTTCCTTATGCGGCCAGCTGAGCCAGGTGGCGGTATGCGGCGCAAATTCAGCCGGGAACACATAGCCCAGTTGTCCGGGAGTGGTTGATTCCATGAAGGTGTTTTTTATACTGCGATGATGATGGAACTAGTCTTCGTCGATAAAGCGTTTGGTGATCGGCTGGTAAGAGTCGATCCTCCTGTCGCGCAGGAATGGCCAGTGTGTACGGTAACGGTCGCTCAGGGCAATGTCCAGCTCCTGCACATGCACTTCCTCTTTGTCGTGCGAGGCCAGGTAAACCAGGTTGCCGAAAGGATTGGCCACAAAGGAACCGCCCCAGAATTGCATGGCGCCATTCTGTTCCAGTCCTACCCTGTTCACGCTCACCACATGCACGCCGTTGGCAACGGCATGGCTGCGCTGGATGGTCTGCCAGGCATTGTACTGCTCATTATTGGTGGCTTCGTCCTGCGAAGTGGCCCAGCCGATAGCGGTGGGATAGAACAGGATCTCAGCACCCATGAGGGCAGTGATGCGGCTTGCTTCAGGATACCATTGGTCCCAGCAGATGAGCACGCCTATTTTGGCAAATTTTGTATCGAACACTTTATACCCGAGGTCGCCGGGTGTGAAATAGAATTTTTCGTAGTAAGCCGGATCATCAGGGATATGCATCTTGCGGTACTTACCCAGGTATTTACCGTCTGCGTCTATCACAGCTGTTGTATTGTGGTAGAGCCCCTGTGTTCTCTTTTCAAAGAGGGAAGCGATGATCACCACACCTTTCTCAGCCGCTACGGTCTGAAGGGTTTCAGTGGAAGGCCCGGGGATGGGCTCCGCCAGTTTGAAATTTTCATAATCCTCCACATCACAGAAGTACAGTGAAGTGAACAGTTCCTGAAGGCATACGATCTGCGCGCCTTTGTCGGCAGCTTCTTTTACTTTAGCTACCGCTTTCTGAAGGTTCTCTTCTTTACTGGCCGTGCAGGTCATTTGCACCAGCCCTACTTTTACTTTAGACATGATGATTCTTGCTTTGACTTTTGAGGGTGCAAAGGTATAAAAATGCAGAGAATTCCGTTGTTAAAATGCTGCGGCTACGCTGCTGAGCCCATCTGCTTCAGGAAGGCTACGTGAGAGGCCACCGCATAACGAACCCGGGGATACTCGATGTAGTTGATGCCATATTCCTGGCAGGTTTTCCGGATGATCTTGCTGATGGCCGGATAGTGAACGTGTGATATTTTGGGGAAAAGATGGTGCTCGATCTGGAAATTCAATCCACCTACCAGCCAGCATACCACTTTGTTGTTGGTGGCGAAGTTGGCAGTAGTCTTGATCTGGTGAACAGCCCACTCGTCTTCGAGTTTACCGGTCACCTCATCAGGCATCGGGAAGGCTGTATGCTCTACCGTATGTGCCAGTTGGAACACCAGGCTCAGTACCAGTCCTGCAACAATGGTAAAGATGAGGAAACTGATCAGCCAGCTGGTAAAGCCCATGGTGTAAATTGGCAGGCCAATGAACAGGAAAAGGTTCAGCACCTTGAAGCTCCAGAACACTACGTGATCAGAGAGTTTCATTTTTTTCAGCGGCATGCTGCCGATCTTGCTCTTGAAATATTTCTGATAGTCCAGTACAAAGATCCATAAGATGTACAACAGGGAGTACAGGAACCAGAAGTAGATATGCTGATATTTGTGAAGCCTGTATTTTTTCTGCGTGGAGCTCATGCGCATCCAGGGCTGGATATCGATATCGTCATCCACACCATCCACATTGGTGTACGCATGGTGGATCACGTTATGCTTTACGTTCCACATGAAGCTGCTGCCACCGAGGATATTGAGGGAGAAAGAGGCGAAGGTGTTCACCCATTTGTATTTGCTGAAACTTCCGTGTGCGCCGTCGTGCATCACGTTGAAACCGATAGCGGCAACAAATCCACCCAGGAGCACACTCTCAACAATCTGGAAGAAAAGGCCCGGCGTGAAAAATACCAGGTGAATGTAAACAGCGAGAAATCCTACGCCAAGGATCACTGCCTTGGAGAAAAGAGTACTGTTACCAGTCTGTGATTTTCCAATCTGCTGGAAGTGTTCGCTGATCCTGCGCTTCAGTTCTGAGTGAAAAGAATGAGGAACGTTCGCAAATTTAGGTGTTGCCATTGTATACCGGACTATATCATTAATAAAGGCGCAAAGTTAGCATTAGCTTGTCAGAAAACCCTTAAAACTCTGCTAATTAAGTTTCCACAGCGATGAGGGCATCCAGGTTGCGGATCCCTATCTTTTTTTCGCTTACAAAGCCTTCTGCATATTTCACGCCAATTCGCTTTCCGAGCATCCGGGCGCGTGCAATAATACTGTCAAGAAAATCAGGAGTGGAGATATATGTCTGAGGACCATCCTCTCCCGACATATTTGTGTAGAATTGTGTGGTATAAGCTTCAACAGCTTTCATACGTTGCTCAAACACATCGCTGATATCGATGAGCAGCATCGGCTCATGATACCAGTCCTGCATATAATGCAAAACGTATTTGGGGCGCCATTTGGGTTGAATATTACCGTTTTCGTCCCTCGTCTCAATTTTTACCAGTCCACTGAGGAAACAGGCGTCAGAAATAAGGTGCCCTGCCCTGCCATGGTCGGGATGGCGGTCGTCCAGCGCATTGGCCAGGATGATATCAGGCTGGTATTTACGGATGGCGGAGATCAGTTGAAGCTGGTGTTCTTCATCATTGCGGAAGAAACCGTCGCGCATTTTCAGGTTTTCCCTGACATGAACGCCGATAATCTCAGCCGCTCTGGCAGCCTCGGCATACCGGGTTTCGATAGTGCCGCGGGTTCCCAACTCCCCTTGCGTGAGATCCAGGATCCCTGCTTTTTTGCCATTTTTAATCTCGTTGATGAGGGTTCCGGAGCATCCAAGCTCCACATCGTCAGGGTGCACGCCGATGGCGAGTATATCTAATTTCATAATCGTTGATGTACCAAACAACAAAGGTAAAAGGGATTTGTTCACAATGCTAAGCCCCAGCGTATCAATGCGCCCACTTCTTCCAGGCTATGCGTGGCCGGGTCCCGCTCCCCTCTCTTTTTGCCCAGCCTTACCAATACCAGGTCTCTGGAAGGAATAACGATAATATACTGCCCCAGGATACCCCGGGCATAGATTATTTTTTCGTTACCGGGGTAAAGCCACCATTGGTAGCCATAGTAATCGGTGGGATTGCCCGATTCGTCTTTGATCATGCAGGGAGCAACGGATGCGGCAAAATAGTCCGGGCTGATGATCTCCTTACCCTTCCAGCGGCCGCTGTCGAGCATCAGTTGGCCAAAGCGGGCAAAATCCCGGGCGTTGGAATTGAAACAGCAGTAAGCCTTCACATGTCCACCCGTATGGTCGGTGCTCCAGAGGGCAGGTTGCTCGGCCCCCACCGGATGCCAGAGTTTTTCAGCGGCATAGGCACTGAGACTTTTTCCTGTGGCTTTTTCAATCACCAGGCCGAGCAGCTGGGTATCGCCTGATTTATAGCGGTGCAAGGTGCCCGGCTCGTCCACCACTTTTACCTTAGTGGCGGTAGCATAGGCATCGGAACCATAATAAAGCTCTGTGGTAACAGAGAGCGGATCGGAATAGGTCTCCCTCCAGTCTGTACCACTGCTCATGGAGAGCAGGTGACCCAGTTTTATTTTGGCCTTCTCCCCTTCTTTGAACTCAGGGAGATACTTGCTTACGGGATCCTCCAGAGAAGAGATGGAACTGTCTTTCAATGCAGCTCCCATCAGCAGGCTGGTAAAGCTTTTGGCCATGGAAAAAGAGCCGGACCAGGAAGAATCGGAATATCCGTCCCAGTATTCTTCGTACAGCAGGGAATCACTTTTCACCGCCACTACTGCGATGGTTTCTATCTTTTCCAGCAATTGCCGCAGGGTGTCAGGCAATTTCGGTTGATTGTATACGGAAGACACCGGCCAGGGCTGGTGTTCACCGGTGGTAATGGTATTGTTGCTGAATATTTCATAATCATCGATACCAGCGAAGTTGTAATACACTGCCTTGAAGAGGTAGGTCTTACCGCTGATAAACGCATATCCTGAAAATACCACCAGTATCAACAGGATGAGATAGCCGAAATACCGGAAGAATTTTTTCATAATTGCTGAGCTTGGACAACCAAGTTAGCAAATATGCGCCATGCAAAACTGTGCTGCGCTTTCACAATTATAATAAATCCGGAAACTTTACCGGATGCCAGTTGTTTTTAAGCAGGCCGTATCTTTTTTATGGCCCGGATGAAACAAAATTCCCTCATCCGGCGTTTTTTGGCTTTTCTGGCTTTTTGGCCTAGTTTCGCGGGTCGTAAGGAAGCAGCTGCCCGTGAGGAACAGGCGCTTATCAAACGAATCTGAAATCATCATTATATAAAATCTCGAACCGAATATGGCATACGACGTAATTGTTATCGGTAGCGGCCCTGGTGGATATGTGGCGGCTATTCGTGCATCTCAGTTAGGATTAAAGACCGCTATCGTTGAAAGGGAAAGCCTGGGTGGTATCTGCCTCAACTGGGGTTGCATCCCTACCAAGGCCCTCCTGAAAAGTGCTTCGGTAATGGAATATATCAAGCATGCGAAGGATTTTGGTATTGAAGCTACCGGTCAGCACGATTTTGCCGCTGTGATCAAACGCAGCCGTGGTGTTGCCGATAAGATGAGCAAAGGCGTTCAGTTCCTCATGAAGAAGAACAAGATCGACGTTATCATGGGTAACGGTGTGCTGAAAGCGAAAGGCCAGGTGGAAGTAACTGCTGCCGATGGCAAAAAACAGATCGTTGAAGGAAAACATATCATCATAGCAACCGGCGGCCGCAGCCGCGAACTGCCAGCCCTGAAACAGGATGGCAAGAAGATCATCGGCTACCGCGAAGCCATGAGCCTGCCCGCGCAGCCAAAGAGCATCATCGTGGTAGGTTCCGGCGCTATCGGCGTTGAGTTCGGTTATTTCTACAATGCACTAGGAACCAAGGTTACCATCGTGGAATTCCTCCCACGCATTGTTCCGGTGGAAGATGAAGATGTATCGAAAGAACTGGAAAAAAACTTCAAGAAACAGGGTATCGACGTAATGACCAATGCAGAAGTGACCTCCGTGGACACTTCCGGCAATGGCGTGAAAGCGAAAGTAAAGACCGCCAATGGCGAAGTGGTGCTGGAAGCAGACGTGCTGCTCAGCGCTGTAGGCGTTACAGCCAATATCGAGAACATTGGTCTGGAAACACTCGGTATCAAAACCGATAAAGGCCGTGTTGCCGTTGATAAATTCTACCAGACCAATGTAGCCGGTTTCTATGCTATCGGTGACTGCGCTCCTGGTCAGGCCCTCGCACACGTAGCATCCAAAGAAGGTATCATCTGTGTGGAGAACATCGCATACAACGAGAAGAAATACAATCACCAGCCTGAGGCTATCGATTATAACAACGTTCCCGGTTGTACCTATTGCACTCCTGAGATCGCATCAGTGGGTTACACGGAAAAGCAGGCCAAAGAAGCCGGATACGAGATCAAAGTGGGTAAATTCCCGCTCAGCGCTTCCGGTAAAGCTTCTGCTGCCGGTCATACTGAAGGTTTCGTAAAAGTGATCTTCGATGCCAAATACGGCGAGTGGCTGGGTACCCATATGATCGGTTACAACGTAACTGAAATGATCATCGAAACCGTGGTAGGCCGTAAACTGGAAACCACTTATCATGAAGTACTCAACAGCATCCACCCTCACCCGACAATCAGCGAGAGCGTGAAAGATGCCATTGAAGTTGCTTATGGCGAAGCCATCCACCTTTAATAGTTTAATAGTATTATAAGGGAAGCCGCTCCGGAATGGGGCGGCTTTTTTGTTGTGAAAGATTTGATAATGTGGGATGAAGAGGTTGTATGTTTTGAAGGCAATCAATATTTTGGAAATCTTTGATAAAATGAAGATCATAAACCGGTAAGCAGAGCGTTTATCGTAGTGACAGCTTAGCCATAACCCGAACAACCTATCACCATGATCAACAAACCCACCATCCTCCTGATCGCAGTGGCATTCATCGCCTGCAATAAAATAAAATCAGGCAATGAACTGCAGGATAAAGAAACAGCGTATATCCGCAGTCTCGGGTTGTTGCAGGACCAGGAACAGATCATAAAATTCTACTCCAATTACAAATTCAAAAACGCCGGAAATTTCTTTACCAACAAACGAATCGCCAAATACTGGATCGATAAAAAAGACAGCTCGAAGAACGAGATCATCTTCGCTTATTATGATGATATACTCTCAATTGACTCCACTACCAACGTCCCTTCTTCCAACTGCCCGTATCTGCTGGTCACAAGAAAAGATAAATCACAATTCAAAGTTTTCGTGAATGGCAAGAAGCCTGTTGTAAATGCTTTCTTTACTGAAGCGATCAGGAAATGGGAAGAATCAATAAAACTGACCAGGCTATAAAAAGCCAGGGCTCCGGCGAACCCCGGCATAACCATCATAACAGGCAGGCTTAACCGTTAATTACATTCAGAAGAAAGTCCTTTCCGTTTTATTTCCTTTCAAAACCAGTACTTCAACAGTAGCTACCCCGGGCACAATGTCGAGATCATATTTTCTCAGAGCGGCTCTGTATTCTTCTGCTGAATTACAGTAAGGGAGCCTGATATTGACTGTTCCATCATACTGCGTTTCATCCACTATCAGTTTGTTGGCAAAAGCTCCCCGGTGCGAAGTAGTATTCCATAAGAAATTGTAGAATACTTCATGAGCAGGACCCTCATATCTTACGAATGCCTTTCCTTCAATCATAGTTACCTGTTTGTATTTATTGGTATCCTTCAGTTTGTCTACAGTTGACGTACGTACTATTTTCAGGCAGGGAACAGACCTTTTTTCTATAGCACCTGCGAACCCGGCTACAGTGCTGAAATACTTGTTCAGGTCTTCCAGCGCCATCTTTCTCTGGTCAGCTTCTGATACACTTAACGGAACGATCTGTTCATAAGAGTACTTCGTTTTCCTGTAGGTTTCATCTGTGATCTCCCCGTTATAGTAAGGAGGATAAACACCGAGTATGGAAGGATCAGGCATATCCACTACTATATTTTTGCCGGCAATGATCTTCTTGTTGCCCTTAAAAGTATCCCGCAGAAAATACCAGTAGATCTCGGCGGCATCAATATTGATCGTGCTATTGCGGCGTGTGCCGGCAATGCTGTCGATCTCATTCGTAACACCGGTTCCGTAGGCACTGGCAATATTGGGATCAAATACACTGAAGTTGGAATTGAATTTTACAGACTTCCCGCCATTTGCATTGGCAGAAACGGCATAGGCCACTTCAGGCTTGTACAGGCGTGCATTGTCAGGAACAAAACTGATCTCCTTTCCTGCCAGCAATTCTTCTATCTTCTTTGAATGAGTGTTTTGATTGATGCCCCTCAAACGGATCATCCCTTTCCCATCGATCCAGACATGATAACCGATCTCTCCACGTGAAGGAAAGAGTTTTTTGAATACGGGATTGATCACCATAGGTAAGGAGGATGGTACTGTTTCATCATGGCCTTTGTTCTTTTTCAAAATCTCAAGCCACTTTTTGATGGATTCAGGCGACTCATCCGCATTCACCAGCAGGAACTGGATTTTGTCGCCGAACTTTTTCTGTAATTCAGCTCCATGCGGAAACCCTTCGATACAGGCGGAACAATTGGTAGTCCAGAAATCGAGAATGAGCAATTTGCCTTTCAGATCGGAGATCTTTGTTTTTCCGGTAATGCCATTGTACGCTTCTCCTTTGTGGTTGAGCACAGTACCGAGCTCAATATCGGGCATCATGCTTCCTGCATCTACTTCAGTTAATGATTGTTGGGCGTTCGTGTACAGACATGCAATCAGTATCGCTCCCAATACAAGGAACTTGCTTTTCATAAATCGCGTTTATTATATGGTGAATTAAATGACTATCTGGGGTTCTGCGGCCAGCTGTTCATATTCATAACTTCCAGCGGCACGAGGAATACCCAACGGTAATCGTTTGGAGGCAAAGTGTAGGTCCTGTTGTTTATTTTTCTTGTAAGTGTGATATTGGCACCTTCAAGATTGAGCCTGCGCAGGTCAGACCAGCGCGTTCCGCGGAATATCAGTTCTTTGCGGCGCTCCTGCAAAATGAGCTGAAGCGCTGCCGTGGCATCTGTGGCCATAAAGGGAGTGAAGGTTGCAGCATCCCATCTTTTTTCCATCAGGCTATTCAGATCCTGCATAGCTTCGAATGCTTTGCCGGCACGCGCATAACATTCTGCACGGATGAGATACATTTCATCGGTGGCAACACCTGCATAATGAGAAAAATCCTCGAACGCATAACTGCCCTTGAACCGGTGTGTTCCATCAGGATTCTCTTCAAAAAAGATCGGTTTCCTCAGATCACCATCTTCATAAGAATCATAGAGCGTAGAATCCACATAGGTTTCAGGATAACAGGCAATGCTTTCTTTCAGTACATAATGAGCGATCTCCGGATTGGAGACACCGAAAGGAGCACGCATAACTTTATCTACCGTATTGTAATCAACCAGGGTTGATTTGATAGCGAGGTATTTATCAGCATATATACCTGCATTGGGGTAATCTCCCATAGCCAGGTAAGCACGGGCAAGCATTCCCAATGCCGTTGTCTTATCGATCTTATCAGGGGTTGGCCTTCCCACAGACAACTTATCGGCTGCTTCTTTCAGGTCAGTGATGATCCTCTCGTAAGTCTCTCCCACCGTGGATCTTGGTGTAGTGGCTTCCACATCTGCAACCATCCGCAAAGGAAGTCCGGGTAGGGAAACAGTAGTAGTGTGATAAGGTGGGCAGTAAACCTGCGCAAGGTCAAAAAAGAAGAATGCCCGATGGCATAAGGCCTGCGCTTTGATCTGATCACGCTCTTGCTGGGAGCCGCCTTTTACCTTGTCAAGTTCCTGTAATACAACATTGAAGGGATAGATCCTTTGAAAGTTATTCGCCCAGTCAATTGTTACGCCGGGATCTTCCCATGTATACACTTCCTGCTGACCACCCCAGAGATTGGGATATCTGCCTTCACTAATATAATACTCGTCACCGGCATCATTAGACATAGCGCCGCAGATGCCCCAGAGATAACTGTTGTTGAGGATCGCCTGAAGGTCTTTCAGGGAAGAAATGGCAGACCTGGATTGATCAGATTTCACATCCAGGTATTTGCTGCACGAAATGTTCAATAACAGAATTGTAACAAGAAATATCAATGCCTTTGAACGGGTATAACAATTCATAAGAACTGATTATGAAAATGATTTAAAAATTGAGGGAAAGCCTTGCAGACCATTGCCTGCCCGGCAGGTTATCACTCTGCGTGAATCCATAGTCCGGTATTTTGCCCAGTCCGGAAGCAGTGTACAGAAGGAGATTCAATCTGCTTGCATAGATATCCAGGTCAAAACTCTTTATCGATAATTTCGCCGGCAGCTTATTCACCCAATGATAACTCAGACTCACATTATCGATGAATACATGATCCGCTCTGACTACATTCACGGTGGAATTGGCAAAGAATGTTTCCCTGTAATAATTTCCACTGTAATCGAATGAAGGGATATTAGTGAATTGCTCATCCCCCGGAGCCTTCCATCTTTGGAGGTAATCCGCATGATAATTGGTTAACCTGGCATAGGAAATGGTAGGCTTCCTGTAATAGTAACCTCCCTTGTACATGATGTTGAAAGCAAGTGTAAAACTGCGGTATGAAAAACTATTCATGATATTGCCGAAATAACGTGGCGTGGAGCTGCCAACAAATACCTGGTGCTGTGCGGAGTCCTGGGTAATCTGCAGATAGTCTTTGCTGATCTCTTTATTTAAATATCCTCTTGGATCACCATTGTCGGGGTCAAGGCCGGCCCATTCATAGGCATAAAGGGGCACCATGATCTGACCACGGATGAAACCCGGTGCGCCCACCAGTGCACGTTGATCAAGGAGGTATTTTGTAACTACCGTTTTCAGGGTGGTGAAGTTGAAAGTGGAATTCCATTTGAAATTCCTGGATACAATATTTCGTGAGTTCAGGGTTAGCTCCACGCCCTTGCTGGTGATGATACCTGAATTCTTGGTAACGCCCTGCAGTCCGGTGGTTGGGTCCACTTTTACATCCGCCAGCAAATCCGTAGCCACTTTCCTGTACCACTCAACTGATCCGTTGATCCTTCCGGTCTTGAACAGACTGAACTGCAGCAGCAGATTAAGCTGACCTACTTTTTCCCAACGCAGGTCAGGGTTGGGTGGCGTGGATACATAGGCGTAAGGGTTACCGTACATATTCGAGCTGTTGTAACTGATGGTGGCAAAAGCAGGAACATCACTGCTGGCATTACCTGAAAATCCGTAGGTAACCTTGGCAACAAGGGAAGGCAGCCAGCTCAACCGGTAAAATGCCTCCTCGCTGATATTCCATCTTGCGCCTACTGACCAGAAAGGCTTCCATTTGTTGTTGGTCTTGATCCCGAAAATATTTGCTCCATCCCTTCTTGCGCTTGCATATAAATTATACCTGCTCCGGTAAGTATAGGATAAATTGGCTGCGAGCGAAACACTCCTGTCCGTTCCTGCTTCCATACGCTGATTGGGTTGGATGGTACTGGTCCCTCCAAGGTATAACGGGAAGTAGCTTCGAAAATCCATTCTGTTATTGTAGGTAAGGTTGGCCTCATCATAACCGTACACTCGGTAGAGATCTTTTGTCCGGTTCACGGAACTGGCTTCCGCACTTACAAGAGCATCCAGATCATGTTCGCCAGCCCTCCTGGCAAAGTTCAGCATGCCACGGATCTGCTGGCCTTTCAGGAAGGAATTATCCAGTTCCAGGATTCCACCCATAGGGATAGCGCTGACATAGGTATTGGGATCAGTGTACCTGTTGATCAGGTCACGGGTGGAATAGGTATTCAAATCATCCAGCGTCCTGGTCCTGTTGATGGTGTTGGAATACTGGTAATTGATCCCGGCTGAAAGCCAGCTGGTCACTTTTATCTTTGTGCCCATCCCTATCTGTATGCCATTACTGACCTGGGTGGAGTTCATCCTGTTCAATTCATCCAACGGTACTTCCACCCAGTTGAGAAGGCGACCACCCCCTACCGTATCCAGAAAAGATTTCCGGTAGGTGGTATATATAGGCAGATGATTGCCCTCTTCATCAGCCAGTCTGTCGTACGCAAGCGATCCGTTTCCGCCCGGACCGGGAAACCTGTCTTTTCCATAAGCATAGTTCATATCGGCGAAGATCTCCACTCCATTTGTTGGTTTCATTACCAGATTGGTAGATACTGTATGCCTCACGGTACCATTGTCGCCACGGTACTGAAACTGTGAGGCATTGGACCCGAGAGAAAGCTTGAACCCTACCAGGTTACCGGATCCGCTGACAGTCAGGAAATGGTCCCTGTTCACAGTAGACCTGAAATAATATTTTTCCCGGTCGCTGCGCAGATCATGATTACGCAAGCTGTTCAGTTGCTCTTCCGCTTCTTCAGGTGAGATCAGGCCTTTTCTCCGCTTGTCCATGATCTCCGCCGCAGGGGTAAGTGTGAAAGCATAAATCGTATTGAGTATGCCATCGAAATACCCCCTGCTGAATTTATCTTCTTCAATGGCAATGGCATCTGCACTGGATATCCGGGGGAAATAATATACATCCGGTACTTCCTGAAAAATGATGCTGCTATTGAAGTTTACGGTCAGTGGCTTGTTGAGGGACGCCTTCTTGGTGGTGATAACGATCACCCCATTGCCTGCCCTGGAGCCCCATATAGAAGTGGCAGCCGCATCCTTCAATATGGTAACATTTTGTATATCGTTCGGATTAATATTATTGATATCTCCTACAAACGGGAAATTGTCAAGAATGATCAGCGGGTTCATCTTCATGAGCCCGTTCTTGTCAACTGATTGTCCGCCAAAATTGCTGGGTCCTCTCAGTTCTATCTGCGGCGTTCCCAGGTCTCTGTAAAAAAGGAGTCCGTTGGTAATGCCGTTCAACCTGTTGAACAGCGTAGCCCCCACCTGACGGTGGAACAATGCACTGTCTACGGTGATCACTGACCCAACGTAACGTTCGGGCTTTATTTGCTGGTATCCTGTGCTGATCACGATAGTATCGGATATGGTTATGCGCGGTTGCATAATTATCCGAAGCGATCCTTCATCATTCACTGTTATCTCCTGCTGGATATAACCCACATAGGAGATCACCAGTACATCGCCTTTTACGGCGCCGATCTCAAATCGGCCTTTTTCATCGCTGACCACGGATACTCCGGATCTTTTCATTCTGATGGTGGCTCCTACCAGCGGCTGGTTATTGGGGCCTGTCACTTCGCCGGTGACCACCCTGTTTACTTCATCGCGTGAAAGCAACTGAAGCAGGTCCACAAAAGGAAGAGATGGGTCTTTTTCATTTTCGGTCTTCTTTTCCAGCACTATCGTATTCTGCCGGATATAGAAATTAACGGGCAAGTCTTTGAGCAGTTCCTGCATGAATGTATTCAACGGAACATTCTTTTTATGAATGTTAACCGGTTTTGCATTGTTCAGCAGATTGGAATTGTAGATAGTCAGATAGCCTGTCTGTTTTTCCACTTCCTGAAGTATTTTCTCCAGTGGCACATTCCGGCCGGAATAAGTGATAGTTTGAGAAACTCCCTTTCCGTGGGCAGAGAGCAGGGCTACAGTCAGGAGTATCAAAGTTAATTTCATAACCATGATCGTTTTGGTTGCCAGCCTTGATCTGCGTGGTGCATAAGCAGTAATTGCACCAACAGCAGATGGCCGGAAAAGCGCGCCATTTTGCATACTTTTGCAGTGTTCGGGTTAATAAATAAGCTGTATTCTCTCGGAATAATTGATTAGGGATTAGCCCGCAACACCTGCCGCCGCGTCTAGACCACGTGGCGGTTTCTGTTAAGGCTGATCCTCACCGGTACTAAGTGATCATCGGAATGAGTTTAAGTGAAGAATTCTGTTTCAGCAGGCCGCGGCGTTATTGAGTTATCACCAGTTTCCGGTTTTGCAACTCTGCACGAATGCCCAGGGCTTTCAATATGAACAAGGCTTCAGATAATTTGAGATTCTTTCCCATCTTTCCACTGATCCTTTCCGTGGGGATGCCTTGTGGAAATTCGAGTTCCACATCATACCATCGGGCCAGTTGCCTCAGTACTATGATGGGGTCTGTTTCATGGAAGGTGAAAGCTCCGTTTTTCCACGAAACTGTTTGCACAGGGTCCTGGGTATTTTCAAGCACCAGCTTATTTTCAGCATTTACATCTTCCCTGTTTGCCCTGATCAGCCTGGCGCGCTGACCCGGCTTCAGCAATAGTTTCTGTTTACCGCTTACCACCCTCACAGAGCCTTCAAGCAATGTTGTACTGATGCTCTTTTCCTCTTTGTAAGCATTGATATTGAAATTGGTGCCCAAAACTTCCACCTTCATATCACCAACTGAGACCTCAAAAGGTTTGGCGGCATTCTTCGCCACTTCAAAATACGCTTCACCTGTGATCTCTACAGAGCGGGTTTTTCCGGAAAATCCAACAGGGAACCGGATAGAAGACCCCGCATTCAGCCATACCATACTTCCATCAGCAAGCACCAGCGAATAATCCCGTCCCACAGGTGTACGAATAGTATTGATGATATTTCCACCCACTCCGGGATCAGGTTGCACGTAACGCAGCGTGGTGCCATCTTTCCGGATAGTTACATTCCCTTCAATGGTCACAGGTCCCGTGGATGAATCATCAAGTATGATCTGCTTGCCATTTGCGAGCGTGAGCACAGCGCCAGCCCGGCCGGGCATCATATCCTGTACCTCCGGGGTTATTACCAGCGGCTTATCCTGCCGGTTGCTCATTTCATAGATACCGATACCTGCCAGTATCAGCAGACCGATGGATGCCGCAGCTGCATAGTGCAGCCACCTTTTCCGCTTCAGCGGGCCTGCAACAACTGTTGCTTTTCCCGAACGGACAATGGCCTGAAAGATCTCTTCAGCCTTTCCTTCCCGCTGGAGATACACAATTTCCTCCTCTTCGAAACAGGCTTCGAGAACCTCGTCCATTCCAGCTCCCTCCTTACTGTCGATCCATACCATCAACTGGTGCACCTCCTCGCCGGAGGCAGTTCCATCAATGTATTTTCTGATGAGCGACCCCAGCAACTTTTCGTCTTCTTTCATGGTAAGAAAATCAGTGATTAATTGGCCCGGAGTCTACCGGACCATGATAAGACGATGGTAATTCCAACTGGTATTACCGGATCCATAAAATTTATTGGATATTTTTTTCTGCCAGGAACATCAGTAACAGCACCAACAGGCCGGAGTGATGATAAGTGCTGAGATATTCCCTGATGGAATTCAATGCACGGGTAAGATGCACTTTCACCGTATTTTCAGAAAGTTTCAGTTCCCTGGCGATCTCATCCCGCTTCATCCCCTGTATCCTGCTCATTTCAAAAATGGTCCGCTGCTGAGGTGAGAGCT
This sequence comes from Pseudobacter sp., assembly GCF_051955275.1. Taxonomy (NCBI): domain Bacteria; kingdom Pseudomonadati; phylum Bacteroidota; class Chitinophagia; order Chitinophagales; family Chitinophagaceae; genus Pseudobacter; species Pseudobacter sp. Next base: position 17,319 of record NZ_JBQCGW010000309.1, read on the forward strand.
TACCTAACGCCTGTTGCAGGGCATTTGCAAGCTCTTTGTTCTGCAACAGGTCAGGAGAAACAGCCGTACTGTCCTGTTTGAGATATAGCAGTTCCTTCCGGGCAACCTGTTCCCGGGCAATTTTCCTCAACGCGTCTATAAAAAGATTCCGTGCTATCCGGTGAAGCCAGCCACTGAAGTGCTGAACATGTTGGAGCGAGTTGCGATTGGCCCATAACTTCATGAAAACTTCCTGCACTATTTCATCCGCTTTGTCTTCCGACTTTGTCAATTGAACAGCGAATGAATATATTTTCTCCCTGTAACGGTCATACAATTCGCGGAAAGCGATCTCATCGCCATCAGCTACTCTTTGCAGGAGCAATTCTTCTTCAGGGTGCAGTTTACTAGTCATTGTTAGGGCCCTAAAAATAAGGAAAATGAAATAATTGAATTTAAAATTGCAGAATGGAGGGTACATCCATCATCGACGTATCAGGCCCGGCAAGGCTTTCAGCGGGCAGTTCACACCAATTCATAAAATCCTTTACGCTTACTCCGCAACCTTTACCAGATAAGTTTGTTCAATTCAGCACCGCATTTCAACACTGCGATCATTGAATATGACCACTCAAAAATCTTTCAGGCAAACATTACCCTACTTTTTTGGTAGACTAACTTATGCTTTCTATATTTGCATCCTCAAACAACAGTTCTTTCACAACAACTTATCCAGAACAGACCGAGGGAAAGGCCCTTTGACGTCTTGGCAACCTGTACAAACCCATAGTATAAGGTGCTGATTCCTGCTCCTGAAAAGGAGAAAGATGAGGTAGTTGAATACTCCTGCATATCTGTTTACTTTCCATTGCATCGTTTTCTGGCTGATTGTTGTCTATTTAAAAGTCACACTGAAATGAAACATGTTTTTTTCCCGCTGCCCTCAATTTGCACAACACCCCTGAGCATGCAATACCGTTGTTGTTGCTGCTGTATGGGATAGGTTACCACCCATCTCAATAAAACACTAAGTAAAAAACTGACGCATCCCTAACGGGATTGCACAACCGCTGATATGCATAAAAAAGGCATAACACCGGAAAGGGATTATCATGTCTACTATTAATTCTACATACACATGTTTAAAAAAAATGTAACGCTCCTGCTGGCCCTACTCGTCAGCATCGGGCTATATGCACAAAAAAGGACCCTCCAGGGTGTTGTGATGACTGCTGAAAGCAAACAACCCCTCGAAGGGGCAACCATTACGCTGGGTAAAACCTCCGGTATCACCACCACTGATGCGCAGGGGAAATTCCAGCTGGAATTACCTGAAGGAAAAGGAGTGCTCTCCATCTCCTTTGTTGGAAGGGAGACCATTGAAGTGGATGTAAAATCTGATAACAATATCACCGTTTTACTGAAGGCTTCCAACTCCACCCTCGAAGAAGTGGTGGCCGTTGCCTATACCACTGTAAAGCGCTCGGGATATCCGGGAGCTGTCAGCGTGATCAGTTCAGACAAACTCAACAACAGGCTCACTCCCAACCTCACCAATGCCCTGCAGGGGCTTGCGCCGGGTATACAGACCACTTCCGCAAACGGACAGCCTGGTAATAGTTCCGCCATCCGCATCCGGGGCGTAGGTTCTATCAATGCTTCCAGCGCACCGCTCTTTGTGATCGACGGTGCCCCTTATGATGGCGACATCAATGCACTCGATCCCGCAGATATCGCCTCCGTGAGCATCCTGAAAGATGCCGCTGCCGCCAACCTTTACGGATCACGCGCCGCCAACGGCGTGATCATCATCACCACCAAACAGGGAAGAAAAGGAGAAGACATTGCCGTAAATGCAACGGTCAACCAGGGATGGAGCAGCCGCGCAACGAAAGACTACGACAAGATCGGCACCAACCAATACTTTGAACTCTACTGGGAAGCCCTCCGCAATAAAGCCCTCAGCAACGGCCAGACAGCAGCACAGGCTGCACAAACAGCTTCTGACCGCCTGGTTACGGATCTTGCCATCAACCCTTACGGCTCCGCATTTCCCAAACCCGTTGGCACAGACGGTAAACTGGTGGCAGGCGCTACCCCGCTCTGGAATGACGACTGGGAAGAAGCCATGCTGCAACCCGCAAAATATACACAGGCACAACTGAATATCAGCGGCGGTTCCGACAGAACCACCTATTATATAGGTACCGGTTATACGAATAATGAAGGCGCTTACCTGGGATCAGGTTTCAAACGCTATAACTTCAGGAGCAACCTCACCATCCAGGCTAAAAAATGGCTGAAAGCAGGATTGAACCTGAACGCAAGCTCCACTGAACAGGACTATCCCACTTCCTCCGATTCCAAACAGGCAAATGTGGTCCTGTTCGGAAGAACCATCCCCAGCTTTTACCCCATCTACCAGCGCAATGCTGATGGCAGTTACAAGCTGGACCCGATCACAGGTGAAGTTCAATACGATTACGGCGCATACAGGCCCAATGCAGCTTTACCACGCTACAACCTCATCGGTTCACAGCCGCTGAACAAATCACGCTACACACGCGAGAACGTATCAGCCAGAACCTTCCTCGAAGCCGAGATCATACACAACCTGAAAGTAAAGACCAGCTTTAACCTGGACTATATCAACTCCAATTCACATTTCTACACCAACCCACTGGTAGGTGAAGATGCCCAGATCGGAGGAACGGTGAGCAAAAGCAATACGCGCTTCCTCAGCTTCACCTTCAACAATATCGCTACCTACGATATCAATCTGCAATCAGGTCATCACCTGAACCTGCTGGCAGGACAGGAGTTCTACAAACTGGAGACCGGCGACCTCAGCGGCAGCAGACAGAAATTTGCACTGGCCGATCTCTATGAGCCCGTTGCCGCTTCACAGCTGAACGACTTCACCGGTACCTCCGATGAATACGCCAAACTCAGCTACTTCGGACAGGCACAGTACAACTATCTCGGAAAATATTTCGCAACGGCATCTATCCGCCGCGACGGCAGCAGCCGCTTTTCTCCTGACTCGCGCTGGGGTACCTTCTGGTCTGCAGGCGCCAGCTGGCGTTTGTCTGAAGAGGAGTTCCTTAAATCAGTGAACTGGCTCAGCTCCCTTACACTCAAGGCCAGCTACGGTTCTTCCGGTAACGACGCCCTCTCCGGTTATTACAATTACCTGGCGCTCTTTGCCATCAAGAACAACCTTGGCAACGGTGGTGTGATCACCTCCAGGCTCCCTACTCCCAAGCTCAAATGGGAAAGCAACCTGGTGCTGAACACAGGAGCAGATTTCGGTTTCTTTAAAAATCGCTTATACGGTACCGTTAACTATTATATCAGGACCAGCAAGGACCTGCTTTATGGCAGACCGATGGCAGGTTCCACCGGTTTCACTTCCATCAGCGCCAATATCGGAAAGCTCCGCAACAGCGGTGTTGAAGTAGAGCTGAATGGAGTGGCTGTCAGCAATAAGGACTGGAGATGGGTGGTTGGCGTAAACTTCGCGCACAACAAGAATGAGATCCTGGAACTGCCACAGAAAGAGATCATCAGCGGCACCAAGCGCCTGGCTGTTGGAGGCTCTATCTACGATTTCTATATCCGCGAGTGGGCTGGTGTTGATCCCACCACAGGAAACCCGCAATGGTACAAGACAGGAGCCGATGGCAAGAAAGAAACCACCAGCACTTTCAGTCAGGGTACCCTCTATAACGCAGGCACCTCCCTCCCCGATCTCACCGGCGGTTTCACCAGCACACTGAGCTACAAAGAATTTGAGCTCTCCTTTGTACTGGCCTACAGCCTCGGCGGAAAGGTACTTGACCTGGATTATGTATCCCTCATGTCGGGTGCTGTAGCCCCCGGTCGTAACTGGAGCACAGAACTGCTTGAAAGATGGACACCCGATAACAGGAATGCCAACGTTCCCAGGTTCACTACAGACGACCTGAGCTTCACCCAAACCTCCACCCGCTGGCTCTATGATGCTACCTATGCAAGATTGAAATCAGCGCAGATCGGTTACAATCTGCCCAACAACCTGGCGCGCAGGGCTGGACTGAAAAACGTGAAAGTGTATGCACTCGGAGAGAACCTGCTCACGTTCTACGGACATAAAGGAATGGACCCCGAGCAATCCATCGAGGGAACTACCTATTACCAGTATCCGCAGATGAAAACCATTTCTGTTGGCCTGCAGGTAGGATTATAATGTTAACAGTAAAAAATTGAATCATGAAAAAGACATTTCATCTCATATATATCGCGGCACTGGTCATCGGGCTGGCAGGTTGCAACAAACAACTGGAAACCTCCCCTTCCAATGCCGTATCGGGAGATATCGTGCTGAAGAATCTGGCGAACCTCAATGCCATTTATGAAGGAGCCTGGGCTTCAACCATGGATGATTTCTATGGCGGTATTTTCGGCAATCCCGGCTTCAAGACCCTCACACTGGTGAGTGACGCCATGGGCAATGATGTGAACCTCATCGTTACCAAATACAGCTATGCACCAAACTATCGCTTCACGCAGATCAACGACAAAACACAGAGCCGTGTAAGCGCCGTGTGGAACCAGTTGTACAAGATCATCAACAACCAGAACATCATCATCGCCAATGTAGATAAAGTGGAGGGAGATGCCACCGCAAAGAACGTATTGAAAGGCCAGGCGCTGGCGCTTCGTGCACATCTTTACACCACTCTCGTTTCTTTCTTCCAGTATTCCTATCAGAAAGATTCGCTCACTAAAACAATACCGCTCTACACTATTCCCAGCAGCGATACTACAGTGGGCAATCCAAAGGCAACGCTGAAAGAAATTTACACGCAGATCTATAAAGACCTCAATGATGCACTGCCCCTGGTAGCAGGTTATCAGCGCAATGCCAAATACAAGATCAACACCAACGTGGTATATGCACTGCTCGCACGCGCCTACCTCTATTCAGGCAGATGGCAGCTGGCAGCTGACGCAGCCACTGAAGCACAAAAAGGTTATCCTTACATGGCGCAGGCCGATTACACCACCGGTTTTAATAACGTAAGCAACTCAGAATGGATCTGGGGCCATCCGGAGATCCCCAGCCAGAGCGATGGCAGCTACAGTTTCCATTTCCTGGATGTAACATCTGCCTCCTCTTATTACTATAGCTTCATGGCTGATCCGTTCTTCAAAGAGTTGTTCAACGACGGAGATATCCGTAAAACACTCTTCAACTGGGATGGCAATCCCGGCCGTGAAGGTTACCTGCAATACAAGAAATTCCGTTTCCGTGATGATCAGACTGCAGACCTGGTATTGTTCCGCACTGCAGAAGCTCAGCTCATCAAGGCGGAAGGACTGGCGCGTGCCGATAAATTTGCAGAAGGTGCCGATGCGCTCAATGAATTGCGCACAGCGCGTGGGGCCTCACCATTCCTGGGCTCAACAAAAGACGAGCTCATCAAAGAGATCCTGATCGAAAGAAGGAAAGAATTATGGGGCGAAGGATTCGGGCTGCTGGATATCATCCGTACACAACAGGCTGTTGTGCGCAAGCCTTATGTAGATGTTGCAGGGAACGATATTCCGGTTACGGTAACCACTCCCGATGGATCCACCAAATCAGTGAATATCAAATATCATACTGCATTGAAATTTGCAGACGGAACTCCTTTCGTTCCCAACAGTCCTTATTACATTTTCGCAATACCTATTTCAGAAGAACAGAACAATCCGAACCTCAACAAGTAGTTAGTGAAGGATTCATATAAACACAAGGTGCTTCAGCTAGAAGCACCTTTTTTATTGACATTTATCACCCTAAATAATCACAGTATTTTTACTGTTGAATATAGGATTTTGTACATTTGTATTGGAAGCACGTACCCTGACAGAAACTATAAGAAGCAACAGACCGGCATCGCATCATATCTTCAAACGCGCTATCCTCCTCTATTTGATCAATTGCCAATACCAGGCAACACCATTATCAATACTTCTTTTCCTTCCTGATATCCCCCGGAAAACGCGGCATTCAAAAAGCCTTCATTCTACCATTTCCTGTCCACCTGTCTACTCCAATCCATCCTTTGCAAGGCTTCACTTTTTTTCGCAGAATATCCTCAGTTGATGACCATTCAGAGCCGGTATGATTACCGGCAGCCACCCCATTGTTTCCAACCGGCAAATGGAACAAAAGGGAAAATAATGTAAAAAAAATAAATCAACTATACATTGACGTTAGTAAGTAAAATGTCAATGCGAGCACCTCTTTTTTTTTATTCTGTCACCACAAAAAATACCCCATCATGAAAGCAACTCTACACCTCTGCGTGATCGCATTATTTATC
>NZ_JBQCGW010000310.1:0-9120 GCF_051955275.1 Pseudobacter sp.
TAGGTTTTGGAGCTATGGGATTAAGTTTTCCAAATGCACCCACCAAAACGGAAAGTATAAAACTGCTACGTTCCGCTGTTGAACACGGCATTACCCTTTTTGATACAGCACAAGGCTACGGCGACAATGAATTATTAGTTGGCGAAGCCCTTGAACCGTTCCGGAAGGAAGTAGTAATCGCAACCAAATTCGGTTTCAAAGAAGGTAAAATGATGTTAGGATTGGATAGCCGTCCAGAAAACATTATCGCCGCTGCCGAGGCGTCTCTGAAAAGACTAAGAACTGATGTGATTGATTTATTCTATCAGCATAGATTTGATCCGAAAACTCCCATTGAAGATGTTGCAGGAACAGTAAAAGATCTGATTCAGCAAGGCAAAGTAAAACATTTCGGCTTATCAGAGGCAAACGTGGAAACTATCCGGAAAGCTCATGCTGTTTTACCCGTTACAGCACTTCAAAGCGAGTATTCGATGTTCTACCGGGAACCTGAAAATGGAATTATTTCAACATTGGAGGAATTGCAAATTGGCTTTGTTCCTTTCAGCCCACTAGGTAAAGGCTTTCTCACAGGAACAATCAATGCCGATGTAGAATTGGATAAGGCTGACACAAGAAATATGTCGCCTCGCTTCAGCAAAGAAAACAGGGCCGCCAACCAGGCATTGGTAAACCTGGTAATTTCTATTGCAAAGGATAAAAATGCTACGCCGGCGCAGATTGCATTAAGCTGGCTGTTAGCACAAAAGCCGTTCATTGTTCCGATTCCAGGCACGTCAAAATTACACCGCTTACAGGAAAACATCGATGCAAGCAAGGTTTCATTGACTACTGATGAGTTGAAAAATATTAATGCCATATTAGGAACCATTAAAGTAGTAGGCGAACGTTATCCTGCTCAAATACAAAACGCAACAGGAACGAAGTAGACGAAAAATATAATCATACTACTGATACAGGATGATGTATTACTGTTCATTCAAAGTCGTGCCTTTTCCTGATTTTTACGGATTATTTTTATAATTGCCAGGAACACGATGATTTCCAGGATACGTGGCAAACTCCGGGATCCGGGGGGAGCATCGCTACCCGAGAGCTACTGGACCCTAAACCTTTGGCCGAATGCGAAAAGGAATTTAGCAAGAAAAATTAATATCGTTTGAATGATAGAACAAAGGGTGGCTTGCAAGCCACCCTTTGTTCTATCATACTATACCCTCATTTCTGATGATCACCATTCCATGCCTGTCACTCGTAATACCTTCTGTTAACTGGTATGTATATCTCGGAATAACACCCTCCATAATTGTAGGCAGGTAAGCAAACTGCACCTGTGAAGCCTCCTTACGCAGCACCTCCCCCACTTCAATGATATGTGTGCTGATAATAAAAACGCAGTTCTGGTATTTTGAAAAAGATTCTGTTACCTGTAGTGTTGCATCGTAAGCATCCTTCACGTTTGTGCCTTTGAACAATTCATCAAAGATCACCACCAGGTTCCTGCCTGCACTTACCTGTTCAGCCACCCTCTTCACCCGCAACACTTCCGCATAAAAATGACTGTATCCCATATTCAGGTTATCGGCAACATTGATGGATGAATACAGTCCATCACGGACAGAAAATACCAGGTCGCGTGCAGCCACCGGAAACCCCATATGCGCCATATAAATTACAATGCCAAATGATTTCATGAAGGTGGATTTACCGGCCATATTGGCTCCTGTAAGGAATAACACATTGCTTTGCTGATGCAGGGATGCCGGGTTGGGTACAGCATTATCAATTCCCGGATGCCAGATGGCTGAGGCCCTCAAACAGTTTTCAGAAGCCGGCAAAGCCATGGCATATGAAAAACCTTTTTCCCGGGCTCTGTCGCTGACAGCTATATATACATCCAGCTCATATAAGCTCTTTAGTAAGTACGCTATTTCCTTACGCATAGTATAACGCAGTAACCTGTCATACTTAATAGTTTTTATCAAAGAAAGCTCAACTGCACCACGTTCCTCTTTCAACCAGGATAAGCGATTATCATTCAGGATCCTCTTCGCATCCTTTACCCATTCAATATCTATCTTCTCCAGCAATTCCTGTAAGGCATTCAGCGCATCGATGGTGGCTATTAATCCGGCCTGCAACTCCTGGTATGCTTCATCTCTCAAAAACTGCCCTTTCAACTTTTTGCGGATCACACCCACTATCGAATCTGATGTTGCGGAGCCCAGGTAATTGTCTACCACCGAGAATGATTGCTGCGTAAATGGAAATGCAATTTGTAATTCCTGAAAATACCGGAACCACCCGCTTCGCCGGTTGATGGCATCAGCATCAGTCAGGGGGTGACGGAACAGTTCTTCCAGCAGCCTTTCGCCGCCAGCAGTCTTTACCTTATTGAACAAACTATAAACAGAATATGGCTTGAACTTACCCAAGAGGTTCAGGTCATCCAGAGTTTGTTTGTCGGCTATAAAACCAGTCACTGTTTCCTGAGCCGCTGTTCCCGTTGCAAGAATATCCAGCACGCCTTCATTGTTAACAATCATCATACCATGCCGGTCATCAGTAATCCCCTTCTTTAATTTATAAGTATACACCGGATGAAAGTCTTTCATTTCTGTAGGCAGGTATATGAATTGTACATTTGAACAGGCCGCGCTCAGTTCCTCGCCTGCTTCAATGATATGTGTAGAAATCAGGAACAAGCTATTTCTGTTTGCCGCAAAACTTTTTGCGATGGCAATGGTAGCTTCAAAAGCATCTTTTACATTAGTGCCCCTGAACAGTTCATCAAAAACAATGAACAGGTTTTTCCCTTGCTGCAATTCAGCTGTCATCTTTTTTACCCGCAGCACTTCTGCGTAAAAATGACTGGCGCCCATACCCAGGTTATCCGGCAGGTTGATAGTTGTATAAATACCATCTAGTACAGAAAAGCGCATGCGTATTGCGGGCACCGGAAGTCCCATATGCGCTAAGAACATGGCTATACTCAGCGATTTCATGAAGGTACTTTTGCCAGCCATATTGGCGCCGGTCAGGAAGATGAGATTACTCTCAGGGGTAATAGTGATATCATTGGCCACCGCATTTTTTACCTGCGGATGGTATACGCCTTCCAGTTCCAGTATATGCCGCTCTTCCGGCAATGCTTCGGGAAATACAAATCCCCGTTCCTTAGCTACTCTGGCAATTGAGATATACACATCCAGCTGATAAATATAAAGCAGTAGCTTTTTTATGAGTTCCCGGTTTCGAAAGCGAAACAACACATCCAATTCCGCCATCACCAAGTGCGACAATTTACCTTTGCTTCCGGGTAACCGTTCAAAAGCCCTATCAAATACAATTCCCCGGATGGCATCCACCTCGGCCGCGTATGGATGTGGTTTATCAATCGAATGCACAAAAGCGCGGGCGCTTTGCAGCAGCTCCACCAAAGCGTTCACGCCATTGTAAATAATAGCCGTTTCCGTATCCACCGCAATCAGGGTACTGAGCTTCCTCGTTACAGACTGTTCGCCTGCCTGCAGTTTGGTGCGTTCATCTTTGTTGGCCAACCAGGGTTCTATCGCATCGAAGATGGCACTATGGAAAGGAAATGGAGTACTGCTTTCGGCGAAATAACGGATGACATTGCTGCGTTGATTGATGGTTGCAACATCCGAAAGCGGGTAACTGAACCACTCTTCCAATATCATTGCACCACCCCTGGTAGCACAACGGTTGAAAATCTGGAAAACAGCTTCACCGCCGTGCTTACCGAAGATGTTCAGGTCATCGGTCGTTTGCTTATCTGTAGTGAACATCTGCTTTTATTTTCTTTTACGCCTGAAGAGTACTACCAGGCCAAACAGCAACAATATTCCCGGCACCACCCATTGATAGATCCTTTTTTCACGATTCAGTTTTTCCAGTGTGGTCTTTATTTTTTTATCGCGGGGATCCGGACGCCTGGTATCCACCGGGAATTCGCCGCCGCTCATCCATCGAAACAAAGCAGTACTGAATACAAAGTTGGCGGTACGCTGTGGGCGGTTGAATTCTTTATTGCTTAAAAAATCAGCATCACCGGTCACCACTATACGCTGCTCTTTTCCATTCACCTTGCGGTTCAGTGCAACTGCTGTGGTCAACGGACCGATAATGTCTCCTTCTTCCGGGCTGAAGGTTACGGTCCCCAGTGAGTCATTGCTTTTACGCGGTGTTGTGGTATTGTTTGTTGCTTTAGCAATGTAATATGCCATAGTCGTTTCGTTATCACCTGGCTTTTTTACGCTTGCTCTGATCATTGTTTCAAGGTTCAGTGGTTTGATGCGCAACCAGCTTTTTGCCGGATCCGTTTTTACAAGTGGAGTAACCGAAAAGCCATTATTTCTTTCAAAACTGATGCTGGATGTGCCGGGCATTTTGATGGTAACACTGTCGTTGATCGCATATTTCAAGGGCTTGTAAAAACCGCCAGCTTCTTTCTGAACATAAGCGGATACAAAGTTTGGCATCTCATCGGTGCTTTCGTTGATCACCACTCCTTCATCGAGCTGTACACCCAGTTCTTTCAACAATGGATTGAGAATGGATTGCCTTCCCGGTTCACCGGCAATCAGCATATTCCCTCCATGCTGAATATACTGTCGAAGCTTTTCCATTGCATTGTCAGATAAAGAAACGAGGGGATCCGCCAGCACCAATGCTGCAAGATTGGCGGGAATGGTGTCGTTGTGCAGTGAAACGTTGACCACATCAAATCCCTGGTTCAGCAGTGAGTGACGAAATGCTGGAGTATTGGTGAGCACCTTAAAATCCCTGTCACCATACTTATCAATGTCCCGTTCCAGCTCACTGTTTACGAAGCCAACTTTTGGAATGCTTGTCTGTTGCAGGCGCAGCAAGGCAGCCGCTACTTCCGATTCGGAGGGCCAGGTTTGTAAATCGTCGAACACCCGCAGGAAAGTGGTATGTCCTTTCCACTTCAATTGCATTACGTAGCGGTTGTCTTCTGCACTGAGGTCGATCTGCTTCTTTATCTGCTCAGGACTGAGGATCTCTTTCAGATTAACGCTCATGGATTTGGCGTACTGTTCCGCTATCTGACTGACTGTTTTGCCTGCATAATTCTTTCTGGTGTTCAGTGAAGCAACCGTATCGTAGTAGGTCACTTTATTCAGCACAATATTATCCTTAAATCGCAGATAGGGTTCCCATCTGCTGATATTTCTGTTGTAGGAAGATGAGCTGCCTAAATAATAATACCGGTCCAGCAGGTTCACATAGGCTGTTACTTCCAGCGGCTCTTCTCCCAGGTCCTTCACAATCTTTTGAACCGCTGGCGTCAGGGTCCTTGATTTATCGGATGTAGTGTCCCAATAACCTATGAAGCCATGGATGGAAGAGATATACCCTATCAGCAGGGCAGATCCGACGATGGTCAGATAACGGGCCGCTTTCACCGCACCTGATTTGGATTCCATGCCCGCTTTCAGTTTGTAAACGGTAAGGCCAAGGAATATGTATACGATGATGATAAAGTAAAGCACGTCATTGGTAGTGATCAGGCCGGTCAGCATTTTCTGTGTGCGGCCGCTGATAGACAGATAGTAGGTAAGCTCCCGCACAAAACTGATGTCCTGCCATACAGTTCCGATATAACTGAAAACACCGATGGTTACAAAAGTGCTAACAGCGGCCACTACCTGGTAACCGGTGAGTGAGCTCATGAACAGACCGATAGCCGAATACACACAGAGCACCAGGAAAAACCCGAATAGAGCAGTCAACAGCATACCGGAGTCCGCATACTGAATATTTCCAATCCCGGAAACCATGTACATACCAACTATTATTACCAGTAGCAGGCTGTACACCATCATAGCAATGTATTTCCCTGATACAATTTCGAACATGCTTACCGGTGAAGAGTACAGCAGTTTAATTGTGCCGCTGCTGATCTCCCTGCTGATCAGGCTCATGGTCAGAAGCGGGATGTACAGGTAAAGGTTGTCCATTACATTTTTGAACAATCCCTGAAAGCCGAGAAAGACAGTATCAGTAATGCTTGTGTAATATTCCTGTTTGTCGCCCGACATTTCCACGTGCCGGGTAACAAATTCCATCAGGTTAAAAAAAGTAACGCCGCACTGGATCCAGAAAACGATCAGCAGGAACCACGCAATAGGCGAAAAGAAAAGTGTACTGAGTTCCGTTATGGCAACTTTTAAAATGACTTTCATGAAGTATGTAATGATAATTGTTTGAATATTTCGTCGAGCGCGGTTTTATCGAGGCTGATCTCACGTAATCGCCAGCCGTGGTTAACGCTTGCAGTTACCAGCCTTTCGGTGATCTCCTGGTCACCGCTGAAATAAACGCGCAGCTGCCTTTCCGTTAGATAATCAACTTTAGTTACGCCCTGCACCTGCATCAGCGCTTCAGCCGTGGGAGGGTTTTCAAAATGGATGAGCACACTGTGTGGCTCTACGTAATTGTTGAAAGCATCCATGCTGTCGGAAAAAACAATGCGCCCGCTTTCGATCATCCTGATCTCTTTGCAGAGCAGCTGAACCTCTGAAAGTATATGGGATGAAAAGATCACAGCCCTGTCCTGCGCAATTTCCCTGATCAGCGCCCGCACTTCGATGATCTGGTTGGGATCGAGGCCATTGGTTGGTTCATCCAGCACCACCAGTTTCGGCCGGTGAACAATGGCCTGTGCAATGCCTACACGCTGACGGTAACCACCGGAAAGATTCTTCAGCAGGCGTCCTGAAAAATGATCTACTCCACAACGCTGTTTGGCTTCCTTTACTGCTGCATCCACAGATTTATCAGGCATGCGGCGCAATGCTGCCGTGTAATACAGGTATTCATTCACAGTAAGGTCCATGTATAATGGCGGGTTCTGCGGAAGAAAACCGATCTGCTTTTTGGCTTCTCCGGGTTTATCACGCATGTTGATGCCGTTGATATACACATTCCCTTCAGTTTGATTGAGGGCTCCGCAAAGTATATTCATGGTGGTAGACTTCCCTGCGCCATTGGAGCCGAGCAACCCTACAATTCCGTTGCGCGGGATTTCTAAATTGATGTCGCGGATAGCCCAGGCATTTGTATAGCGGTGCGACAATTTTTCAATTCTTACAATAGGATCTGACATGTGTATTTAATTATTGGAAAATGCGCTGCCATACCCTCTTCTGAGAGCAGCGTGTATTGAGATTTTTATGGTAAAGAAGATGTACCTATTCTGACCAGGGGTTCTGGGGCCAGGACGGGTTGAAATACATCACCTGTAAAGGAATCTGCAGTACGTATTTCTGGCTTTTCGGAGGCAGGCTGGCAATTATATTTCCTTGTCCGTCGTACCTGTTCACCACCGGCATACGGCCATCTGCATCAAGCCTGCGCATATCGAACCAGCGCATGCCATTGAATACAAATTCAAAAGTTCTTTCCGCCAGTACCTTTTTCAATACCTCTTCCTGGTCGGCAGATTCAAATTTTTGATAATCCGCAGGCTTGAAGCGGGCTTTGCGCAGCAGATGCAATTCTTCAATGGCTTTTGGAAGATCATTGCCACGCGCAGCGCATTCTGCCAGAATCAGTCGCATTTCCTCTACCGATGTGCCGCAGTTTGGATAAGCATTTGAATAAGCTACACCAATTCCCTGATGATATACCTGTCCCCTTACATTGAAACTATAGTCGTTTGTATACAGAAAATAAAAAGCCAGACGCAGATCCTTTGTGTTAAAAGTTTTCAGGTAACTGAGTTCAGGCGTCAATTGTGTATAAGTAGTTTTTAGCAACCTGCCGTAAATGGTGCCTCGTCTTGTTACAAGATCCCTGATTTCGCCTGCATAACTCATCGTTGAATAATCCAGCACCTGATTGTCCCCATGATCCAGGGCCAGTTGTGCATTTTTTGATGCATTCACATAATCGCCCATATATAAATATGTTCTGGCTAGTACGCTGTATCCCGCCGCCACATTACCACGGAAACGGTTTTTGCTGTTATCCTGCGGCAGATCCGGAATGGCCTCATTGATATCTGCAATAATATGATCGTATAACTCCTGAACGGTATGCCGGGATGGGGTTGGTGCATTCAAATCATTGGAAGTAACAAAAGGCACCGAAAGATCTTCAGCAGCCGTAGCTGCATTATAGGATTTCCCATACAGATTCACCAGGTACAGATAGCTGAATGCGCGTCCCAGCAAGGCCTCAGCTTTAAGGCTTTTTTTCTGTTCCGGTGTTCCGCCTGAAGCTTCGTCTATTCCCTGAATAACAGTGTTGCAGTAATAAATGGATTCGTAAAAATCCTTCCAGATCACAGGAGGAGGTGTGGTTTCATCTGCAAACTGACGTCTCCAGACATAGATCCAGTCACTTACAAAGGTCTGCGGCGTTTTTATATTTGGAAGATCCAGCCTGTCATCCAGTTGGTTTAACTCATTTGGAATTGCATAGGCCATGGTGTTGGAATTGTTCAGCCAGGCATCATAATCAGCGGTTGTTTCCAACAGCCTTTTACCTTTTGGTTTTACGTCCAGGTATTTGTCGCATGAAAACAACAAAACACTCAGAAGTATTATCAGCCATTTATTCATTGTTATAGCTTTTGAAGTAGTTAATGTTAAAAATTCACGGAAATAGCAGCGTTGTAAGTAGGGGTCAGATAACGTTTGGCAAAATTTCCGGTGGCAAGGCTATAGTTATAACTGTTGAAGCCAACAGTATAAATATTTGAAGCCTGCACTTTAATTTCCACATTGCCGATGCCTGAATTCTTCAACCATTTGCTGTCCCTGAGAATATAAGCTGCAGTCAGGTCTCCGAGCGTGAGATAAGAACCATTTACGGTATACCTGTCTGTTGTAGCCAGGGTGAAATAATATTGTATGGAAGATGAGTTACTGATATCAGGCAGGATATCCGGATTCATTTCATCACCCGGTTTTTTCCAGTAGTTGCCCGCTCCCTTAAGCGGACGCGTGTCAGTGGCACTTGGGACAGGTACTCTCACCCTGAAATTGCCGTAATAATTGATCATGCAATACACATAAAAATTGCCGATATCAACGCGGTTGCTAAGGCCA
The DNA here is from genome assembly GCF_051955275.1 of Pseudobacter sp. Taxonomy (NCBI): domain Bacteria; kingdom Pseudomonadati; phylum Bacteroidota; class Chitinophagia; order Chitinophagales; family Chitinophagaceae; genus Pseudobacter; species Pseudobacter sp. Next base: position 9,102 of record NZ_JBQCGW010000310.1, read on the forward strand.
AGGTTAATTACCGGAATAG
>NZ_JBQCGW010000311.1:0-31471 GCF_051955275.1 Pseudobacter sp.
CTTATAAAGATGATAGCCGGATCAGAACTACACTCCTGGAAGGAAAAGTGAAAGTGAACCAGAGCATCCTGCAGCCTGGCGAGCAGGCAGTTTCAGCTATTAATTCCCAGATCAAAATTGAAAGGCCGGCAGATCTCAGTCAGGTTATGGCCTGGAAAAATGGAATTTTCTATTTCACAAATTCCAGCCTGGACATGGTGATGAAACAACTGGAAAGATGGTATAATATAGATGTGGAATATCTTGGCAAGCCTCCTGTGATACAGATCTACGGAAAAATGGACCGTGGCGTAAGCCTTCAGGATATCCTCGATTACTTATCCAAGCTTAATGTGAAATTCACGATGAAAGGAAGAACAGTGACGGTGCAGGGAGAATAAAAAATATTCACACAAACTGTCGTAAAAACAAATGCCGGAAGTGTTGGTACCACTGCCGGCGGATGTTTGGCAAGTATAAACAAACAAGGTCCCGAAAAGACTACTTATTCATTTTGATCACCAAAACGCTACGAAAGTATGCAAAAAACTGCTATTGGTAGTGGTAATGCCTGTGGAGGCAACCGCTCCATCACCAAAACCTGCTTGCCGGTAAGGCAGGCGCTGTTAGTAATGAAGCTAATAGTTGTGTTATTGACTGCGGCCTTTGTGAATGTGAGTGCAAAAGGCCTTTCCCAGAACGTTAGTTATGCAGCAAAAAATGCTGACCTGCGATCTGTTTTCCTTGAGGTGGAGAAACAGACCGGTTACCTGTTCGTATACAACGAGCCGGTATTACAGAGCGCGAAGCCTGTGTCCATCAGGGCCAGCAATCTGCCTGTCATGGAATTCCTCAGCCTGCTTTTCAAAGACCAGCCGGTTGATTTTATGGTCCGCAGCAAGACTATCCTCCTGTTCCGCAAATCAGAAATTGCTCCTCCTGCACCTCCAAGGGAGTTTGTTATTGTTGGGCCTGTTGCTCCCCCTGTAACGGGTATCGTTACGGATGAAAATGGTAAGCCTATGCAGGGAGCCACTGTAACTGTGAAGCACACAAAGCTTGCTGTTGTAACGGGGGCTGATGGACGTTTCTCCGTTACTGCCTCTGTAGGCGATGTACTGGTGGTAACCTTTGTGAATTATGAATCACAGGAAGTCAAAGTAACTGACAAACCACTCCGCATTTCTTTGAAACCGTTGGTAGTGAAGCTTGAAGATGCCGTGGTGAATGGCATCTACAAAAGACCGGCAGAGAATTATACCGGCGCCGCACAATCCTACACCGTTGAAGAGTTGCGCAAAGTGAACAACACGAATGTGCTTTCTGCCATCCGTTCGCTGGATGCGTCAATTCAAATGCCTGCCAATATCAACACGGGATCGGATCCCAATCAGCTGCCACAGATCCAGGTGCGTGGCGCCAACAGTATTGCCAATACCAACCTTACCAGCCAGTATGGTTATGTGAGCAATCCCCCGCTGCTGATCCTCGACGGATTTGAAGTACCACTGCAAAGGATCTATGACCTGGATATGAACCGTGTTGCAAGAGTGACCATTCTCAAAGATGCCGCCGCTACTTCCATCTACGGCTCCAAAGCTGCAAACGGAGTACTGGTGGTGGAAACTCTGCAACCTAAGAAAGGGAGACTTCAATTCGGTTACAACAATAATATCTCTGTAAATACACCTGACCTGACCAGCTACCACCTGCTCAACTCCGAACAGAAACTGCAACTGGAGCAGGCTGCCGGTGTTTATAATACCAACCCTTCACTGGGTATCAATGTAAAGGAAGAACGCGAACGCCTGTATAACGAGCGTTTGGCTGAAGCCAGGAGAGGCGTGAATACCTACTGGTTATCGCGTCCACTGCAAACATCGTATGGTCAACGTCATAGTATTTTCCTGAGCGGTGGTGATGATTATATGCGTTACGGTGTGGACCTCGCTTATAACAATGCGCCTGGTGTGATGAAAGGATCGAAACGTGAAAATTTATCCGGAGGTATCAACCTGATGTACCACAGGGGCAACCTTCAGTTTACCAATTATCTGTCCGTTACCAATAATAACTCTGTTAATTCACCCTATGGAAGCTTCTCCCAGTACACAAGAATGAATCCTTACTGGAGACCTGTAGATTCCATTACCGGGAAGGTGAATAAGATCCTTCAGGGACCGGACGAACCGGCACGTTGGGATAACATCGCTTACAACCCGCTTTACAACTCCACCCTGAAAACCCATAACAAGACCAGCTACCTGAATATCACCAATAACTTCCAGGCAGACTGGAATGTTTTACCCACGCTGAAATTCAGTACACGCTTCAGCCTGTACACTCAAAAAAATGAAGGAGTGGTATTTCTTCCAGCCGATGCCGTGGAGTTTGTGAATACACCTGACAGTCTTTTTTCCACCCGTGGTTACTTTGAGCAAATGACAGGAAACAACAGCAGTTACCAGGGAGATGTTTTCCTTAATTATGGAGAGAATTTCGGCAAGCATACTGTATTTGCTACCGGTGGTTATCATATTCAGCAGGACAAGACCTATGCCAACACGGTAAAGGTGCAGGGGTTTCCCAATTCAGATATGGATGATATCCTGTTTGGTCTTCAATATCCCGTGAACCAGAAACCCACAGGAACTGAAACCATAATGCGACTAGTGAGTTATTATGGTAACCTGAGTTATGCTTATGACCTTCGATATCTGGTGGATCTTTCTTTCCGCACAGATGGCTCTTCGCTGTTCGGTTCCAATAAACACTTCGCGCCTTTCTGGTCTGTTGGTGTGGGCTGGAACCTGCACAGGGAAAAGTTTGTCAGGATTCCTGAAGTGATCAATCGCCTGAAGCTGCGTGCATCCTATGGTTCCACCGGATCGCAGAACTTTCCTTCCTTCGCTTCGGCTCAAACCTATACCTACCTTACTTCTTCCAGGTACCTGGATAATATAGGGGCAGGTATGTTAGCGCTTGGCAATCCCGACCTGCGCTGGCAGCAAACCAAAAAGCTGAACCTGGGTGCTGATCTTGAATTCTTCAAAGGCCGTATTCAGGCAACCGTGAATTATTACCAGGAGAAAACAGATGATCTGTTCACTACCATCAATACCACACCTTCATCAGGCTTCAGTTTTTACTATGCCAACCTTGGCCTGGTACAGAACAAGGGCATTGAGCTTTACCTCACTGCCTTTGTAGTGAAGAATGATGCGAAGAATTTTTACTGGAGCTTTTATGCCAATATGCTCCACAACAAAAACAGACTGCTGAAGATCTCCGATGCATTGAAGGCTCAGAACGATAAGGCTGTGAGCGAACAAACAAAAGCTACCAATCCTATCACTGCTCCTGTACTGCAATACCAGGAAGGGCAAAGTATCAGTACCATTTATGCAGTTCGTTCGCTGGGCATCGATCCCAGTACCGGCAACGAGATCTTCCTCACACGCGATGGCCAGCAGACATACAGATGGAACCCGATGGATCAGGTTCCCGTTGGTGACAATCAGCCAAAAGTGAATGGTAATATCGGTACCAACTTCATGTACAAGGGCGCCAGCATCAATATCAGTATGCGTACAGAGTTCGGTGGGCAGATGTACAACCGCACACTGGCAGACAGGGTGGAGAATGCAGATCCTGTGTACAATGTTGATGAGCGCGTACTCACAGACCGCTGGCAGAAACCCGGCGATCATGCCCGTTTCAAAGGAATTGCCACCATCGGGAGTACTACCCGCAGTGATGTTACAAAATCAAGTTCACGATTTATTCAGGATAATAATACCCTGTACTGCGATGCCATTACCCTGGGTTACCTGTTTCCCAGAAAGCTGACCACTAAATGGCGTATGAGTCGCTTCCAGTGCTACTTCTACATCAACAATCCGTTTGTGGTTTCTTCTGTAAGGCAGGAAAGAGGTCTTGATTTCCCTTTTGCCAGGAACTATGCCCTGTCTCTGCAACTGGGTTTCTAACACGTAAAAAAGAATTGTATGAAACTATTACTGATATTCATTTCCCTGCTCGCGGTAGCAACCGGCTGCAACAAATGGCTGGATGCAAAACCAAAGACCATGATAGAGTCCGAGCAATTATTCAAGTCTGAAAAAGGTTTTGAAGATGCCATGTACGGCGTGTACGCCACATTGGCACAAGCGCCATTGTATGGCGAACAACTGACCATGAGTTTCCTGGATGTGCTGGCGCAGCAATACAATTGCCAGTCGAACCCCAGCCATATTTTTTACCAGGCGGCTAATTATAATTACCTGGATGGTAGCGTAAAGGCAAGAGTGGACAGTATCTGGTCACTTGGTTATTACGCCATCACCAATATGAATAATATCCTGATCAATCTCGAAGGCAAGAAAAGTATGTTCCATCCTCAGAACTATGATCTGATGAAAGGAGAGGCTATCGGCCTGCGAGCTTTCATGCACTTCGATCTCGTGCGCATGTTTGGCGCTCCTTATATTTCAGGGGCCAACAAGCCTTCTATCCCCTACGTAAAGACGGTATCCGGCGGCGTTACTCCGTTGTCTACTGTAAGTGTGATCATCGACTCGGTGATCTCCGAACTGAAAGTGGCCTCTCAACTGCTCAGTGTTTACAAAACCATCAACTATGATTATTATGATGCGGAGAATCAGTTGCAGAATACCTGGCTGAACCATCGTCAGGCCCATTTCAATTACTGGGCGGCAGAAGCTACGCTGGCCAGGGTATATCTCTACAAAGGAGATAAACAGAATGCATTGATCCATGCAAAGAATGTCATCGAATCGGACCTTTTCGATTTCCAAACGCCGGAAAGGATCTCAAATCTGAATGACAGGACCTTTATTCCGGAACATGTATTTGCCCTGAGTAAATTCAATATCCGCGAACTGGAGAACAAATATTTCAGGGTAACGGGTGGTGTGAATGTAGGGGCTGGTGTACAACTTACCAACTCATATGGCAATGGCGGAATTGTGGACCAGATCTATGAGATCAGTACAGGTGGGGTAAGTGATATCCGCTATTCACGCTTATGGGATTTGAGTGGCAGTGTGTATTTCAATACAAAATGGTGGCAACAAAGCACTAACCCGATCTTCAATAACTGGGTGCCACTGGTGCGTCTGCCTGAAATGTACTATATCGCGGCAGAATGCTCCGATCCTGCATCGGCTACTATCTATCTCAATGCTGTTCGTGAGAAAAGAGGGGTGCCTGATTTACCCGGAGGGCTTGATGCAGCAGCTATTCAGAATGAATTGCTGAAAGAATACCAGAAGGAATTCTATGCAGAAGGTCAACTGTTCTATTATTACAAGCGGCTGAACAGTCCGGTAATCAGGTTCTCTGTTGTAGCTCCTTCGGAAAGAGTGTACGTATTGCCATTGCCGGATGCGGAACTGCAATACAGGAATTAATCATTTCAATTCTCAATCATGAAACAAATAACCATCTATATAGCTTTCCTGGGTATGCTGACAGCCTGTAAAAAGGATGAGATCAGTACTGCTTCCAGTGCATCTGCTGCTGTGTATTTCATTTACGATGTTATGCGCCCTGTCAATATAGACAGTATCAGCTATACGTTTGTGGAGAAAAGCAGCACCGTGGTCACCGATACTTTGTGGTTGCCTGTGCGTGTATCAGGCGATGTTGCGGATAAAGACCGGCCCGTTAACCTGGTAGCAGATAATGCAGGCACCACTGCCGAGAAGGACAAACATTACAAACTGCTGAATAATGTAATCCCTAAAGGCAGCTTTACAGCAAGGCTGGGGGTGGTTTTGTTGCGCGATGCCTCCTTGCAGAATAATTCTGTTGCATTGAACCTTCGCCTTCAACCTTCTGAAGATTTCCCTGTGCTGATGAAAGACACGCTCATGGATGACGGCCGTTATTATGGGAGGAACAAAGTGAAGATCATTTTTACTGACAGGCTGCTTAAGCCAGACAACTGGGAGTCATACCTGATCACTTTCTTTGGTGCGTACAGCAATGTGAAATTCAGGTTCATTACCGGTGTACTGGGCGTATCGTCTTTTTCTACAACAGGACCTAAGCCGGTAAATTATCCGCGGATGCAATTCTATCAGAATACGGTGAGGAACGCATTGCTGGAATACACTACAGCCAATGGTCCGTTGATTGATGAAAACAATAATGTTGTAGTAATCCCTTAAACAGCAGAATCATGAAACGACTTCTTTATATATTCATACTGTCAGCTGTACTGAACAGCTGTTACAAAGACAAAGGAAATTACAGTTACCAGGATATCAATGATATCACTGCTACGTTTTCTGCAGATACATTCCGGGTGAACAGACTGGATTACCTGCATATCATTCCTAAATTATCCGGACCGGATACCAACCGGCTCAGGTTTGAATGGCGCCTGATTGGCCTTGCTGATCCTGCTGAGCCTCTGGGGATCGGGCAGATAGTGACTCTCTCCACGGACCGTGCCATCAACCAGCAGATCACATTGCCGGCCGGTCCATACTACTATCAGTTTGACTTTGTAGCCATAGATACTGTGACCAATGTGAAATATTTCAAAGCGCTCCGCCTGCAGATCACCACGGAATTGCAATCCGGCTGGATGTTGCTGGAGCGTACCGGTGAGGGAGGGGATATCAGCTTTATCACACCAACAGATAAAGTGGTGCACAATGTTTATTCCGCAGGTAACCCGGATAAGCCATTACCAGCTTCGGTGCGGGATGTGATCAGCACTGCCACGCAGAGCATGCTTGGTACACTGAACCTTGTGTATTATGATGGAGGTGGTTATATACTGGACAATACCTCCCTGCAGGTAAGTGCCCCTTATGAGAATATGTTCTTCGCCAAACCTGCTGTGGTGAATCCTTACAATATGCATAAGCCAAGCATCTTCCAGTACGGGCCGTTTACATTCAATAACGGAAAAGTATATGCGCTAAATGGATTATACGCATCATTGCTGTTTGGTACTGCTTACACACAGCCAGACAATAAAGGTTATTCCGTAGCGCCTTTTGTAGCAGGCGGTCTGTCCTATGGTGCCATTTTCTTCGATCAGGCCAATCACCGTTTTCTTTATGATGGAGGAGCCACTTCAACATCATTGAAGGTGTTTCCTGCCGTTACGGGAATGGCTTTCGATCTTAACAATGTGCCAAAGAAAATGCTGACGATGAAACCGGGCATGGGCTGGGATCTCTGGCCTGATAACTGGTATGCTGTTTTCAAGAATGAGAACAATAACGATTGCTTCCTTTATACCATCAATGCAAATGGTGATATGGCCGGCACTCCTGTTGCTGCCGCAACACAGCCAATGCTGAGCAGTCCTGATGTGCACCGCAGCCCGGATTATCTTTTCCCCAGCACGGTAAGGCAGATGTACTATGCAGCTGACAACAAGTTGTACCTGTACGATATGGCTGCCAACCAGAGCCGCGTTATCTACCAGTTTGCAGCGGGAGAAAATGTAACGGCGCTTAAATTGAAAGACAATATCATCACGCTGGCCACCTATAATGGGAATGCAGGTGGTGGAACAGTATACTTCCTGCCACTGGCCACTACAGGCGATATCAGTGGAAATACATACTCTAAAAAGTTCACCGGATTCGAAAAAATTGTTCAACTGGCATTTAAAGTAGGATAACCATGAAAAAAATAACGTTTGTGACATTCGCGTTGCTGCCTTTCATAAGCAACGCGCAGAAGGCTCTTTGTGTCGTAAATCTTGATATCGATACTGTAAAAGCGAAAAAGGCTTACCTCGTTTACTCTGTAGATGATAAAACTACGGTAGATTCTCCCGCAATTGTAAACGGGAAAGCAAGTTTTAAAATGAGTATTCCCTATCCGGTCAATGCCCAGCTGAGCCTGGATAATAATGGATACGGCTACTCAAACGGTAAGCGCCCCGATCTGCTGCGGTTTTACCTGGAGAAGGGGACCATCAATATAAAAACAAAGGAGTTTGTAAGGGACGCCGTGATCAGCGGTTCAAAAATGAACAAGGAACTGATGGAGTACAACAAATTCATCTCCGGGCCCATCAATATGCTGGAAGAGGCAAACCTCGCCTGGATGACCGGCACCAATGAAAACCGGTCTGATACCATTGCCCAGAAGGAGTTCATGCAGACAATGCGCAGAGGTGTTAACCAGTTATATGATCTCCAGGAGCAATGGATAAAAGCCAATCCCAATGCCTATTGCAGCCTGGAAGCATTGCAAAGCATTGCTGGTTCCAATATAGACGTGAAGCGGGTTGAACCATTATTCGATATGCTTGCTGCAGGTACTAAAAACTCATTGCAGGGAAAGGAAATGGCTGCCAGGATCCACGCTGCTAAAACAACCGGTATCGGCGCAACCGCTCCTGATTTTACACAGAATGATGTGAATGATCAGCCTGTTAAACTGTCTGATTTCCGTGGCAAATATGTGCTGCTGGATTTCTGGGCGAGCTGGTGCGGTCCCTGCCGTGCAGAAAACCCCAATTATGTAAAAGCATATAACCAGTACAAGGATAAAAGCTTTACCATACTCGGTGTTTCTCTGGATCAGCCGGGTAAGAAAGATGCGTGGCTCGCAGCCATCAAAAAGGATGGGCTGGAATGGCCGCAGGTATCCGATCTCAGATACTGGAACAATGAAGTGGCGAAGCTGTATGATGTGAAAGCGGTCCCAGGCAATTTTCTGATCGATCCTAACGGAAAGATCATTGCGAAAAATCTGAGAGGAGAAGAGTTACAGAAGAAACTCGCTGATCTCCTTGCAAATGCTCCATCTACCGCTTTTACTATCAAAGGGTTCCTTGCCGGAGAACAGCAAGCTAAAAAGATCTATCTGCGTTATGGCAGCCAGATGGATTCAATGGTAATGAAGAGCGGCCGTTTTGAATTCAAAGGCAATGTAAATGAACCGGAAAACGCCATGATATGGACAGAAGGCGCACAGGGGCCATCGTTGAATTTCTTTCTGGAGCCAACAGAGATCCGGATCTCCAGCATGCAATCCTTTCAGCAGGCACTGGTAGACGGCGGACCTGCAGAACACGAACAGCAGCTGTTCAGAAAAATGCAGGAGCCACTGGAGGAAAAGCGTAGTAAGCTTTTTGTAAGAAGGTATAACAACAAAGAGAACGAAGATTCAGTACTGGCTATCACCAAAGAAATGGCGAATGTTACCAAAGAAAGTCTGCAACAACAGGTGCAGTTCGTTAAAAGCTTTCCTGATTCCTACGTGAGTGCGGAGATCATGAAGAGCAATTCTTTTATCATCGATCCGGAAGTACTGGAGCCGATGATAAAGGCAATAAATCCAAAGTTCATAAGTGCAGTGGAAATGGAGGATATCAAAAGAAGACTGGAAATTGCAAAGTCCACCTGGGTGGGTAAGCCTGCGTTGGAGTTTTCACAGGCTGGCCCGGATGGCAAGCAGGTTTCCTTGAAAAGTTTCCGCGGCAAATATGTAATGATCGATTTCTGGGCCAGCTGGTGTGGCTGGTGCCGTATCGAGCATCCGATGCTGATCAGGGCGTATAATAAATACAAGGATAAAGGATTTACGTTGCTCAGTGTTTCCCTGGATGATGCGAAAGACAAAGAGAAATGGCTTGCCGCCATCAAAAAGGATGAGCTGCCCTGGCAGCAGGTTTGCGATCTGAAAGGCCGGAATAATGAAGTAGCAAAATTATATGGTATCAAAGGAATTCCACAGAGTGTGCTGGTGGGACCTGATGGCGTGATTGTGGCGAAGAACCTCAGAGGAGAGGATCTGTTGGTGAAACTGAATGAGATATTTGGAGAGAATTAAAAAAATAACCCCTCCCTGTCAGCCGGTATTGAAAAATACCGGCTTTTTTGTTAGAACCGCAATGTGTCAACCAAGGCCAATCAGCAGCGGTGTCATCAGGGATGTTATTTCTTTTGCGATCTGCCAGCAGACCACAATGGTTCCCAACGCTATTGAAGTCAATAAAATACTGGATGGAAGCTCTAACTCATCTGTTTTACCTCTGACTATCCATTTAAAGATAGCGTAGTTTATTGCCAGGAAGAGTAAACCAATGATCATTACCACCAGGAACAATCTGGTAAACTGGGACACCGTAAACAAGAGTGGATTGGGCTGGCTGTCGAGGTACACCCGGGTCGATTGGAACAGGCTTTCTGCATCAGCGGCCGCAATGATGATCATGCCCAGCAACAGGGAGCCAGCGTATGCCATCATGCCATTTTCCATTCCGTTATATGGTTTTCTGAGCAGGCCCATCCACCTGAGCGCCAGGTTACATACAAAACTGATCATCAATGTTTGCACTATCAGTAAGAGTACAGGAAACCAGAGGCTTGTCAATACGGTAGATTTCATTATTCAATTATTGAAGTAAAGTGATATTCCAGTGTTTCAGATTGGATTTTGATGCTGGCAGTTCTCCGGGCCCGAATCCTGATGAAGTGGTTTCCCACAAATAATAGCTGCCGCCATTTATGTCGAAGCTCAGTCTTGATCCGCCATCCACCTGATTCAGCTGAACAGCTATGAGCGCGTGTTTATAATATTCACTGGTGAGTAATGCCACTTTGAATCCCATGCGCTTCAATACTGCGAAAAGGAAGAGGGATTTAGTGTCGCAGTCGCCCTTCAAATCTTCCATAAATTCAACCGGGGATTGCACTCCGAACTTCACATGGCCTTTGCAGCAGTCAGTATGGCAATTCAACAGATAATCATTTACAAATGGATCAGAGTAATGGTCGTTACAGGATTTATCCAATACCAGGCTGTATTGTAAGGATTGTATACAACTCACTACCATGGACGCGGTCTGCAATTGATTGAGGTTGTTGGCCCGGGCTATTGAATCGAACGATGATGCAACAGGCTGCATATAACCTTCTTCTGGGTTGAGCAGGGTGTTGTATACTTCTTTGTAACCCGGATACCCATCAATATCCATTTGCTGATGCCGTTGCATAGCGGCAGTAATGGCAGATGCAGGAATGGAGACCTGTAAGGCATACCGGGAACTGTCTCTATCCTGCCAGCGGATGAAATGCCTGATCAGTGTATCGTTTCCCGTTACGGACCTGGAACTGGAACTGCTGTCGTATTGCGGTGCAGAGCGTTTGGTACGGCTTATTCCGGGAGATCTCTTGCCGGAAAAAAGACCTGCCACTACAAGCACCAGTAAAAAGATCCCACCGATCCAGGGAAGAATTTTGTAGAAGTTCTCTATCAGTAATACCAGCAGCAGCAATCCAAGGTAGATGCCTAAAAATGGGCCAATGATCAGAAACAACGGGGGGAAGAATGCCAGTAATACCAATAGCACGATCACCCACCACCAGTTTCCGAGACTGTCTTCATACCGGCTGGTCTGCTGTTGCTTTTGATATCCATTGTACTTCCGCGAAGTGTAGTGAGCATCTCTTGTCCATTCTCTCCAGTATGTAGAACCGTCAGCAGCGTAATACTGTTTTCTCATGTAAACAGCATTGCCTTCTTCTTTAGTTTCGACATTGCCGGTGGGGCCTGCAAACTCCGCATAGGTTTCCGTGATCTCTTCAAGATAGGAGTGCAGGATATAGCCGAAGAGCTTGCCTTCCAGGGTGCCGAAACTGTTTTTCTCATGCTTGATCACATCTGTGATCCTGGGATCTGCTATCCTGAGATCATGGATGTTGAGATAATAGTATTCGTTGCCTTGGGAGGTGCGGAAACAGCAGTGTACAGGCTGGGGCACCGGGGTTTTAAAAAGCTCAGTGGCGGAATAGGTCTTGTCGTATTCCCGGCTGGTTCCGTTGATATGCAGATCGGATTCCAGGATGGTGGCTTCACTTTCAGTGGGAAAAATGATGTATTCCTGTTCATGCGGTGAAAACTCATTGAATGTAAGATCCGGTTCTCCCTGGAATTTTACACGCAGGATACCATACACATAAATTCTTTTTTCCCGCTGAACATAGTGTTTCCTTTCCCTCGACTTTTTCTCAGGGCGACGGGGATTTCCTGCATATGCTTCAGCAAATTCAAACGCATCTTCTTCTTTTGTTTCTTCCTGCTTTGCTATTCTCTGGGTATCGTAGATATGCCGGGTGACTTCGTTGGCCAGCACTTCATGTGCTTCATTGATCTCCTTGAATATTTCCTCAGCTTCCGGGTTGCGTGGATTCTTATCCGGATGATACAGTTTGGCCAAACGCCTGTAGGCCTCCCTGATCTGCTCGCGGGTTGCCTGCTGGTGTAATTCAAGAATGGCGTAATAGTCTTTATTGATGTTCATTGAGCCGGCCGGGCAGATATTTGTTGAGGAAATCTTCTTCGCTGGCCACTGACGGTGGCGTTTTTCTTTTCCTGTTGAAAGGCGGGTCTTCGTACCGTGAAAAGACCTCTACCTCATTATTGAACAAAATATGATAGTGCCTCAAGAAACTGTTGTAAGCATTTTCTATCAACTGTTTTTCCTTCGCTTTCTTTAGCATGTAATAGTCCGCCTGCTTTGAAATGGAGTAGATCAGATAGCCGGGCAGCAGGAAGAGGAATACAATAAAGAGTGTGAAGAGCCAAGCCCATGAATATTTCTTATTCACATGCCTGATCTGGTACAGGAAAAAACTATTTCTCTCAATGGTGATGGCAGCTGCTGATTTCAGGTTACTGCTTTTTTCTTCGAGAGCGGCAATCTTATTCCTGGTATTTTCTAGTTCTGCTTTGTAGGAATGGCTATTCATTATTTGGTCCTGTTCCAGGCAGTACGTTTTTCTCTGCTCCAGTTTTCTGATGTCTGAATCGAACATCTGATCGATCTTCTGAGCATGCTGATCAAGCAGGGTCTGTTTGTATTGTTGAACATCATGTTCAAGCCTTGTGCTGAACAGGAGTACCAGCAGGGGCTGCGCCACCAGTAGTCCCATAAAGGCCACAAACCCTGTTCTGATCAGATTGGAAGCGTTCAGCCATTTGTTGCGGGATGGCCTGTCTTCTTTCGTGAATGTATTCAATACAAAAATGTAAATACATACAAACAACAGCGAAAGGAAGGATGACAGAAAAGCCTCTACCGTTACATTGTGAAACAGCAATTCGATGGCGTAAAAAATACTTACACCGGTGATCAGGAGTATGATGCCTATGATCAGGGAAGACAGATAGAATCTTTTCAGAACACCTGTGTTTTCCATCAGGTTGTACTCTGCGCCCAGCAAACTGATAAAACTTTTGGGCCTGAACATCCAGCCTGCATTGTTATCCTTTTTCATGTCCGTTTTGCTGTTGCTGTTCATTAACATACAGCTCCGGGTTTTTCCGGATATCCTGTTTTTTCTTTTCTTTCCAATGGTGAAGTGCTTCATCACTGAGCTGGCTCTGGGCCTCCAGCAGGCTGATCTTTTCTTTAAGCAGGCGGATGACCTGGTGCTGAACTATTTTGTCGCGCTCCCTGCCTTCTTTATCCTGGTAGTAATTGTACTGGGTTTCGATGCCATTCTCTGCCTTGATCAGCTCCTTGATATTTTCTTCCATATAATCGTAGGGGCTCTTGATCAGCATGAGCTTGAAGAATATGGGAGTCAGTTCGATGGCCATGAATAATAAGGTGATGAACAAAGAGATCACAGTTCCGGAAATCTCATGCGAGATCTTTATTCTTTCGAGGAGGCCGTCAAGACCAGAAGCATATTTTTCACTTTGGCTCAAAGCATCTTCCCGCTTCTTTTCTATCGCTTCTTTTTCTTTTTTTACACGGAGGAAATCAGGATTGTTTTCCAGCTCTTTGATTTCAGCGGCAACAGATTCCATTTGTGCTTTTACGGCCAGGGCTCTGGGGCCTACCGTGATCAGGCGTGCTTCCTCGATATAGTTTTGCTCAAGTATCTTGTGCCGGTTCTTTTTATCAGCAATATCATTTTCAATCTTTTCAATCTCTTTGTCTTTGCTGGCCAGCTCGCTATTGAACACGGAATCTGTTTTTGCTTTGTAAGCCTGCTGCTGCTCGATCTGTTTCTCATGAAGCTTGATATCTATTTCCGTTTTGAACATCCGGATCTCGAGCGGCTTGGAGATGGTGAGTGCGATGATGGCGCCCATCAGTAACCGGGGCAAGGCGCCCATGAATTCTTTCTTCGTAATATCTTCTGTGCCATCTCCCTTTCCCGTGCTGGAAATAATGAAACGGTCGATATTGAAAATGATCAGTCCCCATATAAAACCGAATATCACTGCCTTGATCATGGTAGGGATGTCGATGGCATCATACGTGCCTGCAATATCGCCGGCAGTTTTAAAAGAGTTGATGGCATTGCCCCTGGGTTCAAAGATGGTGTAAAAGGCGTAACCTCCTGCCAGCCCGGCCATCATACCGGTAGCGATGATGATACCGCCAAGGCATAAATATTTGACCTGATCACCATAGGTGGTTCTTTCCAGAATATATCTGTCTGCGCCTGCAGCTTTCCAGAATAGCCGCATCAGCCAGGTAGACCTGGGGCTTTGATAAAACTCACGGGACATAATAGTTGAATTGAGAGTGGTTAAAGTGAATATTGATCCTGGTTGCGATGGTTGTTTTTTGGAAAGAAGGACTGATGCCTGTCACGGCAAATTCGGTATTGGCGGGCATTGGCTGCAGCCCGTGCAGGTTAACGGTTTTCAGGATATTCCAGTTGTCACCCAACAGCGACAGGTTCTGCTCATCAAGCTTAAGATGTTTGAGGTGAATGGGAATTTCTATGGAGCGCCAGCAGTTGGAAACAATCAGGTAAACGGTAGTGATGCCGGGCGGAAGTGTGGCCATCATGGCGCCGCTTGCGCCTTTCTGCTTCAGTTTGCCTGGACGTAAGCGTAGTTTCCATGCGTGTGTGAATTCCCAACTAAGCAGAAAAATGATCTTGTTTTCAATCACAAGATCGATGCAATCGAGCTCCTGAACATGTGGCCGTCTGAAATCGAACAGACGTTTAATCTTTCTCATAAGCAGGTCAAAGGAATATTGGCTTTTGAAAAATAATATTATTATCAAATAGTTCAATACATAACCAGGGCAAATACCCGGGAAAATAGTTTTACTCATGGTTCTTTCCGCATTTTGGAAAGAAGAACCCGGTACTGTAAAAGAATTTAAAAACCGGGAATATGGTTTATGGGAAACCGTAAACAGCAAGTCTTTCTTCCAACGCTTCTTTCCACCTTCCCTGACCCGGTACCAATAAAAATTTGTATTCTTGCTTTTCAAGGGCCCTATGGATAGTAGCGTACAATATTCTGATAAAGAGTTGCTCCGGCAAATAGCCGCGGGAGAGGAGCAGGCATTTACCACCCTCTTCTGGCGCTACAAAGACATGATCTATTCAACCGGCCTCCGCCTTACCGGGTCGGTTACCGAAGCAGAAGAAATAGTACAGGACGTATTCGTAAAGCTCTGGACCAAACGCCGGGACATGCCGGATATCGCCAACCTGGAAGGATATATCTTTATGATGGCCCGGAACTACACGTACAACAGCCTCCAGCGGATTGTAAAGACCGGCGGCAGTGGCGGTGTTATTCCTGAAGAGCGGGACCCCGCCGAAATAACGGCAGACGCCCTGCTCGAAGAGAAAGAACTCAACGAGTTACTGCATCAGGCCATTCAGCAACTTCCCCCGCAACAGCAGAAAGTATATCAACTGATCAAACAGGAAGGACTTACCAAGCAGGAAGCTGCAGCTCAGCTCGGCATTTCAGTGCACACGGTAAAATCACATTTCGATGCGGCCGTCAGGGCTATCCGGGCTTTCATTACCGCGCGGATAGAGCTAATCCTCCTTATTCTATGGCTGTCATAAAAATATTTTCAGCAGCACTCACCAGTTTGGTTTTTGAACACTGTCTTTATATTCAACGACGAAGATTTCATTATGAATGAACGCTTGGCTTATTTGTTTCAGCAACTGTATGCAAACAGGATCACTGCCGCAGAGCGGGAGGAATTCTACCTGCTGGTGCAGGACCCTGAACAGGCATCTGCTGTGAAAGAACTGATAGCGCAGACTTACAAAACTCCTGCCCTGGAAGAGCTGCCGGAGCAGCGTTCACATGAAATCCTGCATGCGATATTCCAGTCGGATCCGGGCCTGGCGGTAACCGGTGAACCGGTTGTAAGGCAACTTCCCCGCCGTAAATGGTACCGCGTGGCAGCTGCTGCTGTGCTGATCCTGGGAGCCTCAACCTGGTTCCTGCTGCAACGCAGCGCTGATAAGGGTCCGCAGGTTGTTGTACAGCAGGTGCCTGATATCGCTGCCGGAAAGGAAGGAGCCATCCTTACCCTGGCAGATGGAAAACAGGTGGTGCTGGATAATATCCAGGATGGCATTGTTGCTATAGAAGGTGGGGCTACCGCCACTGTAGTGAATGGCAGCCTGCAATACAAGGGAAATACCAATGAAGCCCTGCTCAATACCATGCGTACGCCCAGGGGCAGGCAATACAAACTCACTTTGCCTGATGGCTCCAAAGTATGGCTGAATGCCTCCAGCTCCATCCGCTATCCTGTTGCATTCAATGGGAAAGAAAGAAAAGTGGAAGTGACCGGTGAAGCTTTTTTTGAAGTGAGCCCCAAAGCAAAACACCCTTTTGTGGTGAGTGTGGACCAGCGCGCGCAGGTGGAAGTACTGGGCACCTCATTCAATGTGAATGCTTATGAAAATGAGACCAGCATTACCACTACCCTGATAGATGGATCTGTACGTGTAAAGAATAAAGTGAATGAAGTTAAAGTGCTCACACCCGGACAACAGGCTGCTGTCACGGAAAGCATCATTGTTTCCAATGCCAATACAGAAGGTGTTACTTCCTGGATGAACGGAACGTTTTACTTCACACACACCAACCTGGCGGAAGTGATGCGCCAGATAGAAAGATGGTATGATGTGGAAGTGGTGTATGAAAAGGGGGTACCCGATGTTCAATTGTTCGGAGCTGTGAAAAGATCGCTCAGCCTGGAGGGTATCATCAAGGGTTTGAAGGATATGGGTGTGAACCTCAGGCTGGATGAAGGAAAAAGACTGGTGGTGTTACCACAGTAAATACAACTATTACTAACGTTAGCAACTTTAACCATAAACCTTACCTGTCGCGTCCTGCGGCATCCATAGACCTTTCCTGCTATTTCCCGTAAAAAACAAAAACCGCCACGGCTTAGGACCCGTGACGGCGAAGTTTGGGTTGAATCAACTGCGTGCAGCAATTTATTAACCAAAACAAGTCCAGCTATTGCCAAAAGCAACCGCTGGCGGATCAAATTTATGTCAAAAACTGCTACAAGTAGCCGTAGCATGTCACCCTTATGGTTAACAGGGAAGGAACAATTACGGTTACGGGCCCCAATGCTTAGAGTTATGAAACTGCTTTCACTACTGCTTTTTATTGCCGGAATGACTGTTTCCGCAAAGCCAAAGGCGCAGACAGTCTCACTTTCACTGAAAGATGCTCCCCTCATGGAAGCGTTCTCTGCCATCAAAAAACAAACAGGTTTTGAAGTGGCCGGCAATTTTTCGGTGCTGAAGAAAACGCATCCTGTGACTGTTACGGTAAAAAATATGCCGCTGGAGGAATTTCTGCAGGTCCTGTTCCGGGACCAGCCTTTGACTTACCGGTTGGATGGGCAGAATATTTTTCTGGCTGAAAAACCGGTTCCCCTCAAGCTGAAAATATATCCAGACGATGAACCTGTAGCCGATATTATGGGAAAGCTGCTCTCGGCATCTACCGGTGAGGCGGTTTTATCTGCATCCATTCAGGTGAAAGGCGAAAAGAGAGGGGCAAGTACTGATAAAGCCGGACGCTTCTCATTGTCCAATCTTCCTGATAATGCTGTGCTGGTGATCTCATCCATAGGGTATCAGAAAATTGAAGTGTCTGTTTCCAGGCTTCTGGCATTAGCCGAAAACGGTTCATTTACGGAAGGCAAGACCCTTGTGCGGAAAGTTGGTGTTGAATATCTTTTCTTTCTCACAATTGCCGATGTGGTGATGAATGAAACGGTGGTTACGGCGTATGGTAAAACCACTCAGCGGCTGGCAACCGGAAATATCAGTACAGTAACTGCTGAAGAAATACAAAGGCAACCTGTTATGACGGTGCTGGAAGCGCTGGTAGGGCGGGTGCCCGGTATGATCGTATCACAATCATCCGGTAATGGTGCGGCGCCGGTGAATGTGCTTATCCGCGGAAAGAATACCATCAATCCCAATGTTGTTACAGACCCTCTCTATGTGATCGATGGTGTGCCCCAAAATTTTTTGAATGTTACACTGGCCACTACATTCCTTGCGAACAGTGCAGGAGCAGCACAGGGTGGCGTTACAAATACCAATGGCGAGAATCCGTTACTCAGTATAAATCCAATGGATGTTGAACGTATCGATGTGCTCAAGGATGCGGATGCAACAGCTATCTACGGTTCGCGTGGCGCCAACGGTGTTATTCTGATCACCACCAAAAGAGGAAAGGCTGGCCCTACTGCCGTAGATGTGAGGGTTACTAATGGTATTGATTTCAATCAGCGTTATCCTAAAATGCTGAGCACACAGGATTATCTCGCAATCAGAAGGGAGGCATTGCGAAATGATGGCATTGCTGCTGATATAAACAGCGCTCCTGATCTTGTTTTGTGGGATACCACCAAATACACTGACTGGCAAAGGAAACTGATCGGCGTAGGTAATTCAATAGATGCGAATGTGCGAATCAGTGGCGGGAATAATCAAACCAACTATCTGTTTGCAGTGGGTTATGCTAACCGGCAGGTGATCATGAACAATGGTGGAGCAAATGACCGCCTGAACCTGGCAACAGCTGTTGATCACAGAAGTGTGAATCAGAAGTTCAAACTGAGTTTCTCCAACAATGTTACTGTTACCAATGTGAAGGCATATGCGTTGGGTAGCCTTAACGCTATTCCTCCCAATGCTCCGGATATCTTTACTGAAAAAGGAGATTTCAATTTCATCCCTTACAGAGGCCGTACCTCCAGCTTTTTTTATTTTTCAGGCCTGATCGCACCCAGTGAAAGTAAAACTGTCTCTCTTCGTTCCTCAGTTAACATGAGCTATCAACTCCTGAGAGGCCTTTCATTGTCTGTAGGAGGAGGTTTTACCTTTGGTAATAATCAGAATAACGCCATACGTCCTTCGGCAGCTTTTGATACATTATTTCCACGCAATCCAGGCGCTTACTATGGTCGTAGTATTGATGCTGGTTTCAATATTGAGCCCCAGCTTTTATATACTACGCGTATCGGGTTGGGTAATTTAACCACGCAGCTGATCGGTACTTATCAGAGTCAGATGGGACGTGGCGAAACCATCGAAGCAACAGGGTTTTCCAATGACGCGCTGATGAAGAGTTTCAACAATGCAACAACCAAAAATCTCACTGAAGGTTACAAGCAGTATAGATATGTTTCTGCTGCCGCCATTGTGAATTATGCTTGGGATAATAAATACATCATCAATCTGAATCTGAAAAGAGACGGATCCTCACGTTTCGGCCCCGGTAAACAATTCGGGAATTTTGCTTCTGCCGGTTTAGCCTGGATTGTATCTGATGAAAAATGGATGAAGGAACTCTTGCCTGAATGGTTCAGCTTTATAAAATTCAGGGGTAGTGTAGGCTCAACAGGCAGTGACAATATCGGGGATTATGAATACCTGAGCCGGTGGGGAGCTGCTACTTTGAATCTCAGCAGGCAGAATCTTTTAAAGTACAATGGAATAGATGCATACCATGTATTGAGCCCTCTGAACCAGGAATTTCAATGGGAGTCTACTTTTAAATCAGAAGTGTCCGCCAACATCGGATTTCTCGATAACAGGATCATGCTGGATGTATCGTTGTACAGGAATATTTCCAGCAATCAGCTAACCACTATGCCTATTGCACTGTACACGGGGTTTGGATACAATGTTACCAACTGGCAGGCGAAAGTGGCCAATACCGGCCAGGAACTTAGACTGACGGCTAACCTGGTGAAACAAAAGGATATGAATCTTTCCGTAAGTTTTGCTGTTTCCAGGAACAGGAACAAGCTTCTCGAATTCCCTGATATCGACAAATCCCAGTTTCTCGGTAATTATAAGGTAGGGGAGCCCATTACCGTTGAATACCTTCTCAAGTATACCGGCATAGATCCGCTTACCGGTGCGTACACATTTGATGATTACAATAAAGACGGAGCCATCAATGGCATAGTGGGTGCTGTTCCGTATCTGCCGAATGACGACAGGTATATCAGGATCGACAGGGCGGAAAAATACCATGGACAAGCATCCGTTAGTTTCTACTATAAGAATTTTTCTGTGAATGCAAATTTTATGTTCATCAACAGGTTGAGGCAGGATCCCTATCTCAACGCCATTGTAGGAGGCATGAACAATATTTCATTGCCTGCTGAAATACTGAATAATCACTGGCAGAATCCCGGAGACCAGGCCAAGTACCCCAGGTTTACAACGGTTCCCAACAATATCAATAGTTCCACCTTTGCCAGGTCGGATGCCAAATATGTTAACGGATCTTATTTCCGGATGAATGGACTGAGCCTGGCTTACAGACTTCCGCAGGATTGGTGTAAAAAGATTGGAATCAAAGGCGCGAACATTTATATCAATACTTCCAACCTGTTTACTATTTCTCCTTACAATGGACTGGATCCTGATGTGGCTCTCTCGGTCTATTCAACGCCTGTTCCACGAAATATCAGTACCGCCATTCAATTTAACTTTTAACACTGCTGCATATGCGTAAACATAATTTTTTCATTACCGGTTGCCTGCTTTCCATATCACTGATGCTGGGCGGATGCAAGAAATTACTGGAAATAGATCCACCTATTTCTTCTGTAACAACAGAAGAAATGTTTGCCACCAATACACAGGCGGAATATGCCATTGCAGGCATCTATTCAAAGATGATCAATGGTATTGATGTAACTGGCGTATTCAACGTAACTCTTGCTCAATTCGCATCAGGGCTGACTACTATTGCTGGGGGGCTTTCTGCTGATGAGCTGTCAATGCCGTTAACAATAGCTGGTGGCGATGTAGCCCTTTTTCAGAATAAGCTCACGCCTGCCAACCAGGGAAGATGTTTTAATCTTTGGACTTCTGCTTACAGAATAGTATTTGACGCCACTGCCGTTATTGAAGGAATTGAAGCATCGAAGTCGGCCGAGTTTGTTGAGAGCGCCAGAAAGCAATTTACCGGCGAAGCGCTTTTTCTTCGTGCTTTCAGTTATTTCTACCTGGTAAATTTCTATGGCGATCTGCCCCTGGTGCTCACTTCTGATGCAAAGCAAACGGCTTCCCTCAGAAGATCTCCCGTATCGAAAATCTATGAACAGATCATTGCAGACCTTGAAAAAGCACGTACACTGCTGGCAAGTGATTTCGCTATCGGAAAAAATGAAAAAGTGAGAGTGAACAAATGGGTAGCAGAAGCTTTACTGGCGCGAGTTTACTTGTACACCGGCCAGTATCAGAAAGCCATCACCAGTGCAACGGAAGTAATCAATCAGAAAGCGCTTTTCGATCTTGAGCCAAACCTTGCCAACGTGTTTCTGAAAGGAAGTAAAGAGGCCATCTTTCAACTGAAGCAATACACGGAAGATGCAACAATGAAGGCTGTTACACCCGAAGGATTCAAGTTCTTACAGAATATCACCATACCCGGCGCACAGCCGGATTTAAGTTTGACCAGTCAGTTGCTCGGTAGTTTTGAAGCCAACGATTTGAGGAAGACCACCTGGACCCTCCCTTTCGGTGCTTCGCAGGTGCCTTATAAGTACAAGAATGTACAGGGGTCGGAGTATTATGTTGTAATGAGAGTAGCTGAATTGTACCTGATCCGGGCAGAAGCGACCGTACTTGTGTCCCCAGCCAATGTGAATGCGGCCATCGATGACATCAACCTGCTTCGCAGGAGAGCCGGTGTTGATGAGCTGGAAAAAGATCTTCCTTCTGCAACAGTTATTGATGCTATTGCTCATGAGCGCAGAGTGGAATTGTTTGCTGAATGGGGACATCGCTGGTTGGATCTGAAACGGACAGGCAAGGCACATGATGCATTAGCCTCACTTCCGCAGAAACAGCCATGGTGGGGGGATTTTCAATTCCTCTATCCGGTCCCTCAAAAGGAGATCGAGGCAAACGCCCAGCTGGAACAAAACCCTGAATACAATGCACTCTAAACATTATTCAATGCTGTTTAAAAATATTATAACCGGCGTTTCATTTATCATGCTGCTGAATGCATGCAGTAAAAGAGATGTGAATCCCGGGAATCCCACAACCATACAGACTTTCAATGCGCTCAATGATGGCACTAACCTGTTCATCTCTTTCTCGCATGAAAGACCACAGGTGTTCAGAACACTTCGTCTGCTGAACAATAAGACATTCACAGTTACAACCGGCAGGTTCTATATCAATTCATCTTCAACACCGGTTCAGTTATTCAGCAGGCTGGATACATTGGCCAAGGACGGTCCCGTGTTAAACTATGATCTGGAATTAGAGAAAGGATCCGTTTATTCCATGTTCATGTATGGTTCCAAAACAGATGCAAAATATGCTTTGCATAAAGATATAATTCCACCGCTCGGAATGCAGGACAGCGCTACCCATATCAGGTTTGCCAACTTCAGTGAAGATCAGGAGATCAGTGTAAACCTGAAAGGTCAGCCCGCAGGAAGTTTTATCGGACAGATACAACAGAAAAACTGGTCGGAGTTTTCAAAGCTGCCGGTGAATACCGTTGCGAAATATGAATTCGAGATAAGAGACCTGAACACCGGGAACCTGATCGCCAGTTATCTGGCAGACAAGGTGAATGATTTCAGTGTCAATAACGGAGCTAATCTCTGGTACAATAAATCCAACACAGTCATATTGGTGGGCAAAGAAGGAGGGACAGGAACCTTTTTGCCAAGAACGATCCTGATGCCTCACCGCTAAATATTTTTTGCTTACCAGCATTTAATTCATCCAAACATATTATGAGTACAGTGTTAAAAGTGGAGAACCTCTCCCATAGGTATTCCTCTGCCTGGGCTATCCGTGAAATCAACTTCGAGATCAGCAATACCGGCGTGATCGGTCTCCTGGGGTCCAACGGTGCCGGGAAGTCCACCACCATGAATATTATTTGTGGGGTACTGAAACAAACAGAAGGAGACGTGTACATCAACGGTATCAATAAAAAGAATGATCCCAGACTGGTCAAGCGCCAGTTAGGCTTTCTTCCGCAAACACCGCCACTTCATGCAGACTTTACCGTGAATGAGTACCTGACCTATGCGGCAGACCTTCGTTTCATTGAAAAGAAAAATGTGAAACGCGCCGTGGCTGAAGCTATGGACAAAACGGGCATCTCTCATTTCAGTTCCAGGCTGATCAAAAATCTGTCAGGTGGTTACAAGCAACGTGTGGGCATTGCACAGGCCATCATTCACAAACCAAGTGTGGTGATCCTGGATGAACCTACCAACGGGCTTGATCCCAACCAGATCATCGAGGCACGTAAACTGATCAGGGAGATCGGCAGGGACCATGTTGTGCTGTTGAGCTCTCACGTATTGTCTGAGATCAATCTCCTCTGCCGCGATATCATCATGATTGAAGGCGGACGGATCGTATTCTCCGATTCAATGGATTCATTCAACAATTACCTGCAACCTGCCAGTGTGATCACCGTGATGGAAAATCCTCCGGCCGAAGCTGAGCTGATGAAACTTCCCGGAGTAACAAAAGTGGAATTCCTGACAGCCAGGCAATGCAGGATCTACTTCACTGGAAACAAGACCATCACCGAACAGATCATTGCTGCCAGCATGCAGCATGGATGGAGGATACAGGAGATCAGTCTGGAAAGATCACTGCTTGATGATGTATTCAAACAATTGTCCAGGCAATCTTAAACCCCGTTACCATGAAGATCATTAATAAAATAGCGCGGGCAGAGCTCAGGTACCTTTTCTATTCACCGGTAGCCTGGTTTGTTCTGATTGTATTCTATGTGTTTGCGGCATCCATCTACTTTATTCCACTGGCAACCGATACGCTGCTCCAGGAAGAATTGCTCGATTCATGGCCAGACTGGATCGGGTTCAATGAAGGCTTGTATCTGCACGCGATGCCCCCGGTTGTTATCAAGCTTTTCAACAATATATACCTGTTCATACCCTTGCTTACGATGGGCATCATCAACAGGGAGAATACCAGTGGTTCCATCAAGCTATTATACTCATCTCCCGTCAGAAACAGGGAGATCATCCTGGGCAAATACCTGGGAATGGTTGTCTTCAATATACTGTTGATCCTAGGTTTCGGGATTGTGCTGGTAACGGCCGGTTTTGCCATGGAGAATCCGGAAACGGGCTGGTTCATGAGTGTGCTGCTGGCACTGTTCCTGACAGTGAACGCATATACTGCTATTGGTCTTTTTATCAGTTCTCTTACCAATTACCAGATAGTGGCGGCAGCCATCACCTTCGCCGTATTCTTTCTGCTGGATGCATTGTCGGGCCTGTGGCAACAGTACGATCTGATCCGCGATCTCACTTATGCACTCTCGATCAAAGGAAAACTTGGCCCGATGACATCGGGCACACTCACCAGCAGGGATATCATCTACTTCCTCCTCATAATTTTTCTCTTCCTGGTATTTGCCATGATAAGAATGAAAAGTAAACAGGAGTCGAAAAAATGGACGGTCAGTTTTGCGAAGTACGGGCTTGTGCTCCTGATAGTGGTTACACTGGGCTATTTCAGTTCCAGGCCCGGCTATATTGCTTACCTGGACCTGACCAGGAACGAGATCTCCACTTTACACCCTGAGGTGCAGGATGTGCTCAGGCAGCTGGATGGTTCTCCTGTTACCGTAACGCTGTATACCAATCTGCTTCAAAGCCGCTCTATGATGGGATTTCCGCAAAACAGGAACAGGTATATCACAGACCTCTGGGAGCGATACCTGAGGTTCTATCCCAACATGAAATTCAGATACGAGTATTATTATGATATCAGTAAGGGCGACAGCGCGCTGTACAAGCAATATCCGGGAAAGAATATGGATCAGATTGCTGCGCTGCGTGCTGAAAGCCTGGGCATACGATTATCGCTCTTCAAAAAGCCTGCAGAAATGCCCAATATCGAAGCGCTGCGTGAGGAAGATGTGAGGATCTTGATGGAGCTGGAATATAAAGGGAAAAAAGAAATACTGAGGGCTTATAACGATGGACAAACATGGCCGGATGACACCCATATTGCAGGCTCTTTCCTGCGATTGGTAAGAGAGAAGGAAGTGAAGACCACTTTCCTTACAGGACATCTTGAGCGCAGCCCCGACAGGTTCACCCGCCGTGATTATGGAAAATTCCATAACTGGAAGGATAGTCGTGAATCCATGATCAACAGAGGTGTTTATGCAGACACGCTCTCCATTGCAGATAAAGATATTCCCCAGGGGCTTGATCTGCTGGTAGTGGCTGATCCCAAATCGCCTTACAGCCAGGCTGAGCTGAACCGGATCGATCAGTATATCGCTGCCGGCGGTAATGCCATCTTCCTGACGGAGCCTGGCAAGCAATTCATTCTTGAACCTGTGCTGAAAAAGATCGGCGTGCAGGTAGAAAATGGAACGGTGGTAAGTCCAAATGCACATGAAAGCCCGGCTTCATTTGTAGCCAAACTTACCAAAGAAGGCAACTACATGTCCAGCGAGATCTACTGGAAATTTTTTCAATGGTATGGCCGCCCTCAGATCTACGGAGGGTATGCCTTACATGAAGGTGGAGCAAACCTGAAGGCCGAAGCAGTGGATGGATTTACAATAACGCCTGTACTCACATTGGCCGGCAGCAAAAATACCTGGATCGAAAATGGAGTGCTGGTGACCGATTCTGCCGCTCCGGTGTTCTCACCGGAGGAAGGAGATGTACAAAAAGATACGTACACCCTCGCAGTGAATCTCACCAGGAAAGTGAACAATAAGGAGCAGCGGATCATCGTAGCCGGAGATGCTGACTTCCTGTCTGCCAAATTGATTGGTTCAGGAAGGATCAAACAGGGATTTTACAGCTGGCTATTGAACAACAGATATCCTGTATATGCCGTAAAGAAATTGCCGGAAGACAGGCTGTACAGGATCAGCTACAATACGGCCGGGATCATGGTGAATATCTATGTATACCTGGTGCCTGCAGTACTGCTGCTTGCTGCCACCATCCTGCTTGTACGGAGAAAAAGAAAATAATCACCATCAGAAAATTACCAGACAATGTTCCTGCAAACGGACGAACAAACCATCGAGGACCTCAGGCTATTCGCTAAGAGAGAACAAAAAGGTATTTACGATATCTACAATAATGCAGCCACACGCGGCGGAGAACTGCTGCTGGAAAGCATGTTCAGAAACCCACTGGCAGACGAGGAAGCCATCAACGGGAGGATCGGGATCATCAGCACTTTTGCAAAAATGAAAACGGTATTTCCTTTCGAGCCGGCGCTGCTTGACAGTGTGGAGAAGTACATGAGCCAGGAGCATGACAATAAAGATGGACAGCGGTCCACTATGGGCGAACGCGAAATTGGCAACGGAGTGACTGCCATCATTGAACTGCTGCATGTGTTGCTTACATTTTTGAAACAGGGCGATATTACCAAAATCGACCGGTTGAAAAGGGAAAGTATAGCCATCCTTACCCTGTTGCAAGACCCCATCCTTCAGCCTGTATTCAAAGAGAGACCAAAATCAAAGCTGTCATACGCTGCTATGACAGCTTTTGATATCCTCTTCAGGGTAAAAGCCAGGCAACAGGTGATGACAGTGCTTGATTTTATTTACCAGCTGGATGTATTCATAGCTGTGGCAGCCGTGGCCAATAATAGAAATTTCGTTTTTCCTGCGGCAAAGCCCAAAGGAAGTAATGTGCTGAAAGTGGAAGGGGTGTATCATCCGGAGCTGAAAGAGCCTGTGGCCAATAGTCTTGAAATGCATGGGGGCAAATCGGTGGTGTTTCTTACCGGGGCCAATATGGCGGGCAAGTCAACCTTTCTCAGATCCTACAGCACTGCTGTTTACATTGCGCATATGGGATTTCCTGTGGCTGCTTCATCAATGGAGTTTTCGGTTATGGATGGAGTTTATACTACCATCAACCTGCCGGATAACCTGGGCATCGGCGCCAGCCATTTTTACGCGGAAGTGTTACGGGTAAAAAAAGTGGCTGCAGAACTGGGAGCCGGCAAATCTCTTTTTGTATTGTTCGATGAATTGTTCCGGGGAACGAATGTGAAAGATGCGCATGAAGGAACGGTAGCCATCACCCATGCTTTTGCGGGAAAGAAAACCAGTCTGTTCATTATTTCTTCCCATATAGTAGAGGCGGGGGATGAGCTGAAGCAAAAAACAAATATTGCCTTTCACTATCTGCCCACACGCATGAAGGGAACAGTTCCTGAATATACTTACAAGCTGGAAACGGGCATCACCGATGACCGCCACGGTATGATCATCATACGTAATGAAGGTATTCTGGATACATTGAAAAACGGGAAGAAAGAATAAGCACAGGGTGCACGCTAATAAAAAAATATATTATGAGTTTTACGATAGATAAACAATCACTGGATGAGCTGAACCTCATGGGCAAGTTCAGGCAGGGATCTGTATACTACCTCTTCAACCAGGTGAAAACCCGTGGTGGTGAGCAATTGCTTGACCAGCTGTTCAGAACACCGTTGACGGATGCAGCGCGTATCAATCAGCGAACAGCTGTATTTAAATTTTTCCAGGGAGCGAAACTGCAATTCCCTTTCGATCCGCAGCAGGTAGTGTTGATGCGGGAGTATGTGGATGCCGTGGGAAATAATAACCGCCTGCAGGTATGGGCAGGCATCCTGATGAAAAAGACATTGTCTTCACTCACCCGCGATGAGCGCTACAAAATGCTGATCCAGGGATTGCAGGCCACCATCGTTACGCTGAAAAAATCCTTTGATTTTTCCAGCGTACTTGCCGCGATGCAGGGCCCTTACCAGCAGCAGGCATCGGAAGTGTTACAGATCCTGCGTTCAGCGGAAATGAGCAGAGTGTTGGATACGGATATCTATGCGGATATTCCTGTTCGCACCATCGCGGCCTATGATCATCTGCTGAAGGGCAGGCTCAGTAAGGAGATCCGGACCATACTCGATTTCATTGCGGAAGCAGATGTGAATATTGCAGTAGGTAATGTGGCCGCAGCAAGAGGGCTTAATTATGCAATAGCCCTTCCGAAAGAAATGAATGCGCTGCGCGCTATCGATCTTAAGCATCCCTGCATAGAAAATGCAAGAGGCAATGATATTGAAATGGCGGCGCAGCGGAATGTGATCTTCCTCACTGGAGCCAATATGGCTGGTAAATCCACCTGGATGAAGAGCATTGGTATTGGGATGTACCTGGCGCATATCGGATTTCCGGTGGCTGCACAATCGATGGAGTTTTCTGTGAGAGAAGGTATTTATTCCAGCATCAATGTGGCGGACAATATTGCACTTGGCTACAGCCATTTCTATGCAGAAGTAGTGCGTGTGAAAAATGCGGCTGATGCCACTGCTACCGGAAAACACCTGCTGCTGATGTTTGATGAACTGTTCAAAGGCACAAACGTAAAAGATGCTTACGATGGAACGCTGGCCGTTACGGAATCTTTTTCGGAATATATGAATTGCCTCTTTATTGTGAGCACGCATATCATAGAAGTAGGAGAGGCTTTGAAAGGAAAAAACAATATTCAGTTCGCTTATATGCCAACAATATTGGAAGGAACAGTTCCAAAGTATGCCTATCGCCTGGAACAGGGTATCACCGAAGACCGGCAGGGTATGATGATCATCAGGAATGAAGGCATTCTCGAAATGATCGGTAACTAAATCAATCTTAATTATCATTGAAATGAAAATCATATTTAAAATCGCAAGGGCGGAGCTCAGAACATTGTTTTACTCCCCGATTGCCTGGGTGATCCTCGTAACTTTCTTTGTTGTTACCGGGATGCAGTTTGTAAGGCCACTCATGGAACTGGCGAGAATGCAGGCGGTTGAAAAGGCCAATAATCCTGAATGGCTTGGTTTTCCGGGACCTCTTACCTACAGGATGTTCAGCGGTACCATTCCGGGAATTCTTCATTATCTGTACCTGTTCATTCCGTTGCTGACCATGGGTGCCATCAACCGGGAAGTGAATTCCGGTTCTATGAATCTCCTGAGCTCATCACCTGTTCGGATCAGGGAGATTGTTGCGGGAAAATACCTGGGACTTATGATTTACAACCTGGTGCTGATGTCTGCTGTACTGCTGTTGCTGCTCACAGGATATTTCAGTATTGAACATGCAGAGTTCAAATGGTTCATGTCCATGATGCTGGGATTCTGGCTGCTGTCGGGTACTTACCTGGCTATCGGCCTGTTCATTTCCTGTCTGACGAATTACCAGATCATGGCCGGGATCGGCACATTTGTGCTATTCTTTGTGCTGGGTGAAATGGGCAAACTTTGGCAGCAATATGACCTGGTGCGTGATATTACCTGGTTCCTTTCGATGGATGGAAGGGCGATGTCGATGGTACGTGGTCTGATCACTACGCGGGACCTCATCTATTTTATCCTCATCATTGTATTGTTCCTTGGATTGGCTGTACTCAAATTGAAAACAAAACAGGAGTCCGTAAAATGGACGGTTCCATTTACCAGGAATCTTGTATGGGTATTGATGATCCTGACGGTTGGTTATTTCACTTCACGTCCGGGTTATATCGGTTACCTGGATGTAACGAGAGACCAGCGGAATACCATCGACACAGCTACGCAGGCTGTGCTCAAGGAACTGGATGGTTCTCCTGTAACCGTTACTCTTTATACAAACCTGGTGGGGCCCAATATGAACTATGGGCTTCCTGAAGGCCGCAATAAATATATCTGGGATTTCTGGGAAAAATACATCCGCTTCTATCCTAATCTGACATTCAACTATGTATATTATTATGATGTGAAGGAGG
Organism: Pseudobacter sp.; assembly: GCF_051955275.1. Classification (NCBI taxonomy): domain Bacteria; kingdom Pseudomonadati; phylum Bacteroidota; class Chitinophagia; order Chitinophagales; family Chitinophagaceae; genus Pseudobacter; species Pseudobacter sp. Next base: position 30,077 of record NZ_JBQCGW010000311.1, read on the forward strand.
GAGACAGTAACGTTTTCAGAGCGAATCCAAACAAGAATTTACAGCAGATCGTGAGATCGTATGCCAGGATGATTAAAAAGGATGTGAAGGATTTCAACTCACCTGAAGAGATCCGGAAGATGGTTGATTTTGGCAATGAGCCTTTAAGACTGATGATGCAGCTGGAGTATAAAGGAAAGAAAACCTTCCTCCGTACTTTCAAGCCCAATGATCCATGGCCATCCGAGCCTAATGTTTCAGGCGCTGTCAGGAAGCTCACGAGGGAAAGTATGCCGGTTGTGACTTTCGTGACGGGGCATTTTGAAAGAAGTCCCTGGCGTGAAGGTCAAAGGGATTTCGGCATACATACCAACGATACTTATGAAAAGCCTGCACTGGACAATACAGGCGTAAATGTGGATACTGTTTCTCTTTTACATAAAGATATTCCTGTAAACACTGATGTGCTGGTTGTGGCCGATCCCCGTTCTGCATTGAGTGCAATGGAAGAAGAAAAGATCATGCAATACCTGAACAAAGGGGGGAATGCCATCTTTTACGCAGAGCCTGGCAAGCAGGCCATATTGAATCCGATCCTGAACCAGTTGGGTGTGAATGCGGACAATGGCATTCTGGTTGCTCCCCGCAAACATGCAGAGTCTGAGATCTTCCGCAGCTCCATGACAAAGGCTGGCAACTATATGGCGAGGGAAAGACAGATGCAGATCTATCAGCGATTCGGTAAATTCCCGGCTGCTGCCGTATTCAATGGCACCACCAATCTGAGCTATTTTGAAAAAGACGGATTCAGGATTGAACCTGTTGTAACGGTTGCGGGGAATGAAAAAGCGTGGATCGAAAATGGTTTGTTCGTTGCAGATTCGGCAGCTCCTGTATTTGAAATGGGTGATGGAGATATCAGGAAGGATGAGTATATACTGGCTTTGAAATTATCCAGGAAGATCAATAACAAAGAACAGCGGATTGTGATTGCCGGCGATGCGGACTTTATGTCGGGCGCGGAAAACAAGTACAACCAGATAGGCACCGGGATGTACAGCTGGCTGATGTATAATGAATATCCTGTGTATACGAGACTGGCGGTGCCCGAGGATATGAAGCTTACTGTGGGAAAGCGTGCCGGGCAAATTATCTGGTATGTGTTTGTGTACGTGATCCCGGGGCTGTTGCTGGCGCTGGGTGCGATACTGATCATACGAAGGATGAGAAAATAATAAAAACTGTTTTATTTTAAAATGGGGCGAATACAGACCCAGGGTTAAAGTATTAAGAGAGCATAAAGTGGGAATGCCAGACTGATAGAGTTGGAAAGTGAGTTGGGTGACTTTTTAAGCTTTAATAGAAATTATCGCAAAAAGCCTGCGCAAGCAGGCTTTTTGCGTATTACTGCTTAGC
>NZ_JBQCGW010000312.1:0-18186 GCF_051955275.1 Pseudobacter sp.
TTCCGTCGCCTCCGGCGACACGGCATTAGCCGGGAGGCGAACCAATAAAAGTCACACGCGGGGACGCGGGCGACCGGGCACACTCCAAGAAATATCTTCTCTTGTTCGTATATTCGCAAACTATGTCACAGCATTTAACCCCAGCATACCTGACCAAACTGGCTACTGATTTTGGTACTCCGCTCTACGTATACCACGCAGAGAAAATCAAAGAGCAATACGAAAAACTCACTACCGCTTTCCGCAACAGCAATACCGTATTCTTCTACGCATGCAAGGCGCTCACCAATATCAATATCCTGAAGTATGTATGCAGCATCGGGGCGAATGTTGACTGCAGCTCCATTAATGAAGTGAAACTGGCACTGCATGCCGGTTTTCCCAATACCCGTGTTCTTTACACCTCCAATGGCATTGCTTTCTCCGAGATCGAAGAAGCAGTAAGCCTGGGCGTGATCATCAATGTGGACAGTATCAGCAACCTGGAAAAATTCGGCGCAAAATATGGCAATACCTACCCGGTAGGTCTTCGCCTTCGTCCCAATATCATGGCAGGCGGCAACCTCAAAATTTCTACCGGTCACGATAAAAGTAAATTCGGCATCCCCGTTGAACAGATCAGCCAGGTGATGGATGTAGTGAACAAATATGATATCCGCATCAGCGATCTCCATATCCATACCGGCAGCGAGATCAAAGACGTGGAAGTTTTTGTAAAAGGGATTGAAGTATTGTTCAGCATCATCCCGCATTTCAAACACCTGGAGTTCATCGATCTGGGCGGTGGTTTCAAGGTGCCGTACAAAGACGGGGATGTGAGCACTGATATTCCCCTGCTGGCAGAGAAAGTACAGGAAGCATTTGCCAGTCATGCTATCCCCGGCGGCAAGCCGCTTCAGGTCTGGTTTGAGCCCGGTAAATTTCTCGTTAGTGAATGTGGTTACCTGATCACGCAGGTGAATGTGATCAAAGAAACCAATGCTGCCACTTTTGTGAGTGTGAACAGCGGTTTCAATCATCTGATCCGCCCCATGTTCTACGATGCTTATCATCATATCGTAAACCTCAGCAATCCTGATGGTGCTGAAAAGAAATATGCAGTGGTTGGGAATATTTGTGAAACGGATACTTTCGCCTGGGACCGTACCCTCAATGAAGTCCGCGAAGGGGATCTCCTGGTGTTCTACAATGCGGGTGCTTATGGATTTGAAATGTCTTCCAATTTCAACTCCCGTTACAAACCCGCTGAAGTGATGGTGATTAACGGTGAAGCACACCTGATCCGTAAACGGGATGTGTTTGAAGACCTGTTGCGCAACCAGATAAATGTGCTGTAAGTGATGGTTAATATCAACCTGTTGGCGTAACAGGTGCGTAAAGTGTTCAAAGTAAATACCTTACTTTTTTTCGTAAAAAAATACCGGCCGGAGCGCTTTTAGCGAATCCGGCCTTTTTGTTTTTGCGTATATCGGAATGCTATAGGTGTTTATTCAACGATCGATCTTTACTGCTGGGTTTTAAACCGGGCTGCACATGGGTTTTGTGCAGCCCTTTTTGTGTCATCGTATTTCCCTGATTTCTTGTTACTTTTAAATTCATAAAAATCGATTTGTTATGCCTATACGTATGGTTGATGATCCGCAGGATCCCCAGGAAAGTAATAGTAACAGTGGAGGTGGCGGCGGCCGTGGCGGTTTTCCCGGCGGCGGTGGAGGCGGTGGCCTCTTTAACCTGCTCCCCTTATTACTGGGACTGTTCAAAGGCAAGGGGATCATATTCCTCCTGATCCTGGGCGGCGCGGCTTATTTTCTGCTGGGCCGTGGCGGCGAAGGCTGTAATATGGGCAGCCTTTCCGATATCGCCGGCAAACTGTCTACCGGGGGCTTCCTGGATCCAAGGCAGTTTGAGCGCGCCAGTATCTATGAGCCGCTGGCAGACGACAATACCAAAAATCCACTACCGGAAGCAGCGGACCTCACTCCCTATGCGCCCTCCGTGGGTAACCAGGGTGAGCAGGGTAGCTGCGTAGCCTGGAGCAGCGCCTATGGCGCCCGCACCGTACTGGAATCATCCCGCAGTGGCGTGAAAGGAGAGGAGCTGAAATTCAGCCCGGCCTTCCTTTACAACCAGATCGGTCTGGATGGTTGCCAGGGCTCCTATATCCTCCGCGCCATGGAATACATGACCAAACAGGGCTCCGTGCCTTATGATAAATTTCCTTATTCAGCACAGGACTGTACCCGTCAGCCGGATCAGAGCCTGATCCGCGAAGCAGCCCAGTTCAAAATGCGCGGCTTCAACCGTCTCTCGCTTGGCGACCGGAATGATGCCATCGATATGCGTGCCATCAAGGAAAACCTTTCGCAAGGTGCGCCCGTGGTGATCGGTATGATGGTAGGCCAGAGCTTCATGCAGGGCATGATGGGCCAGGATGTATGGGATCCGCAGGCCGGTGACGACCGCATGGTTGGATTCGGTGGCCATGCCATGTGCGTGGTAGGTTATGACGATAAGAAATATGGAGGCGCTTTCCATATCATGAACAGCTGGGGGCCTGAATGGGGTGTGAACGGCTTCGGATGGGTCCGTTACAATCATTTCAATTACTTTGTGCGGGAGGCATACGGACTGGAAGCCATGCCCAGGACAGGCGCTGCCGCCAATGAACCCTTCACCTGCGAAGTAGGACTGGTGCAGGTTCGCCAGGAAGGTAACAAAATGGTGGCCGGCAATTATGCAGCGCTACGCGGAACGGGCGACAATGTTTTTGAGACCGTTTCTCCGATGGCCATCGGCAGCCGATTTAAAATGGAAGTGCGTAACAGCAGTGAATGTTATATCTATGTTTTCGGTAAGGAAACTGACGGTACCAGTTATACGCTTTTCCCTTACCCTAAAGCAGACGACAATACCAAAACAAAATACTCTCCCTTCTGCGGCGTTACCGGCTTCCGCCTCTTCCCGCATGATAAGAGCATGACACCTGATAGCATCGGTACACGGGATGTGATGGCCGTAGTGGTGAGCAAGGAACCGCTGGACTGGTATGAGACCAACCGCAAGATCGGAAGCAATCCTTCGTCTGATTATGGAGACCGCGTGAATGCCGCACTGGGTGGGAAGATGGCGCGTGGACTTCGTTTTCAGCCAACGGGTAAAGGCACCATCACATTTACGGCCCCTCCCGGCGGTAACCAGGTGATGGCGGCCATTGTTGAGGTAACAAAGCGTTAACTTCAATTCTTCTTATCTTTAAAAAAATCAAAGCTCTGACAGTTATGAAACAAAAAGTTTTTCTCACACTCCTCATTGCCTGCATGGCTGTTGTTGCCAATGCGCAGGATATGGCCAATTTCAAATTATATAACCCCTCTGAAGATGCAGAGGCGGGTCTGAAGAAAGCGATCGCCGAAGCAAAGGCCGCAAAGAAACATGTGTTTGTTCAGATCGGTGGAAACTGGTGCGTATGGTGCGCGCGCTTCAATGATTATGCTACTACAGACAAACAGATCGATTCCCTGGTGAAGGCCGATTATGTGGTGTATCATATGAACTACAGCAAAGAGAACAAGAACGAAAAGCTTCTCGCGAAATACGGATTCCCCCAGCGTTTCGGATTCCCTGTATTCCTGGTGCTGGATGCCAATGGCAACCGCCTGCATACCCAGGATTCCGGACTGCTGGAAGAGGGCAAAGGCTACAGCAAGAACAAAGTGATGACCTTCTTCACTAACTGGAGCCCAAAATCACTGGACGCGGAGCAATATAAAAAGTGGTAATTGAACTTTAAATTCTGATCCTGCATGAAGATTGCATTTCACGGTGCTGCCAGAACGGTAACAGGTTCCAAACACCTGCTCACACTCAAGAACGGAAATAAGTATTTATTAGACTGCGGCATGTTCCAGGGAATGGGCCGCGAAACGGATTCCCTCAACAGGACCTGGGGCTTTGAGCCCACGGAGGTAACGGCACTTATCCTTTCCCATGCGCATATCGATCACAGCGGGCTCATCCCCAAACTGGTGAAAGATGGCTTCTCCGGAAAAGTATACTGCACACCCGCAACCAAAGAGCTCAGCGCTATTCTGCTGGAAGACTCAGGTGGTATCCAGGAAGACGAAACAAAGTTCATCAATAAAAGAAGGATCGCAGACGGCCTGCCTTACCTGCAGCCCTTGTACAATACAGAGGACGCACTCAAAGCCATGGGTGCATTCCGCACCGTTGAGTACGATAACTGGTTCCGCATAGATGACAATGTAGAAGTGTTGTACACTGATGCCGGGCATATCATCGGCAGTGCTGCCGTGCACCTCCGCGTTACGGAGAACGGCAAGACCACCCGCCTCACTTTCAGCGGCGATGTGGGCCGCTACCGCGATGTGATCCTCCGGTCACCGGCGCCTTTCGATCAGGCCGACGTTATCCTACTTGAATCCACTTACGGCAACAGCCTCCATGACATGCATGTGACCACACCTGACATGCTGCTTCAATGGATCGAGAAGACCTGCCTCCAGAAAAAAGGGAAACTGGTAATGCCTGCCTTCAGCGTAGGCCGTACCCAGGAACTACTGTTTGCGCTCAACCAGCTGGAGTTGGAGAACAGGCTGCCGCCACTGGATTATTTTGTGGACAGCCCGCTCAGCATCGAGGCTACCGAACTGCTCAAAAAATATCCGCAATATTTCAACAAAACCATCCAGCGCTTATTGCAGACCGATAGTGATCCTTTCCACTTCACTGGTCTTAAGTATATCAAATCGGTTGACGAGTCCAAGCTCCTCAACTACCGCAACGAGCCCTGCGTGATCATCTCTGCGAGTGGCATGGCTGATGCCGGCCGTGTGAAGCACCATATCAGCAATACCATCGAGAACACGCGCAACACTATCCTCATGACCGGTTACTGTGAGCCGAACTCGCTCGGTGGAAGACTGATGCGTGGAGAGAAGGAAGTGCGCATCTTCGGTGTCCTCCACGAAGTGCATGCTGAGATCGGCAGTATCCGCAGTATGAGCGCCCACGGCGACTATGAAGATCTCAGCCAGTTCCTTGCCGGCCAGGATCCTCGCCAGGTGCAGAAACTCTTCCTCGTTCACGGCGAATACGATGTACAGGTTCAGTTCCGTCAGCGTCTCCTCAAAAAAGGTTTCCTCGACATCGAGATCCCCGAGCGCCACCAGGAAGTGGGCCTCGGCTAAGCGTAGCAACACTGCTTCTATTACAATCTCTCAAAATACAAAAAATGCAATCTGCTCACCCAGATTGCATTTTCATTTTATCAATCCAAAACAAACATCAATCTCCGATCTTACTATCCATCAGCACTAACCGAAATCTCACCTCCTTTCTCCACCACACGCAGCGAGCAAACACAACACAACAAAACACAACAAAAAAAGCCACCTCACGGAGAGCGGCTTTTTAATTCTTTACTCTGGGTAAACAAACTATAAATTGGATCAGATCAATAGGGATGGATTCAACGGGCCTTCCCGGATAGCGGAATTTTCTACGTGTCATCAACGGATATTGCGTTGGTTTTTCTCCGAGGAGATGTTTGCTATTATCTCAGGTCTTTCAATGAAAATTGGATTGGCGGGTTTTGCGAAACATCCGGCTCCGTGACGCAGGACAGCCGCAAAAAGCGGCTAACCAAAGATGCAGAATATTTTGCATATAAAAAAAGGGGGCAGACCTTTGGTCAGCCCCCTGAATGAAATCGTAAAAAGTACATGAGCAAGGGTATCGATCTGTTCACTCATTAGTTTTCATACTGTACGGATTTCATTTGGGTGTATTAGAGATAACCGTCACGAATAATATCTTTAAAAAGAAGTAGTTAGCTTTGTTTTTCTGTTCCGTTTTGACAGTACAAAGATGTAACACAGATGCTCAAATGTGAAATCTTTTAGTTGACCGGGGGCAAAGCTTCGTTGGAACTCACTTTTTTATCGACGAATGGTCCGGATCAGGTAATAATCAGATAATATTGAGCCTTTTGAGGATCTCAGCCCGGTGGGCCTTACTGATAGGGATCTCGAAACCTTTGATGAAAAGATCGTTTTCCCGGATATCATCGATCTTGGTGATATTGATGATATAAGACCGGTGTACCTTGATAAAGCACTCCTTATTGATCTTCTCCTCCAGGTGTTTGATGGTGTTATGGGTGACGTATTTCTTATCGGTGGTCACAAATTTCACATAGTCTCCCATGCTCTCCATGAACAGGATATCATCATTCTTCAGCCGCACCAGTTTGCCATCACTCTTGATGAAGATATGATCATTGTTATTGGTGCCGGCGCCTGAAGAAGGGGGCGTTTCCGGGTTGTTCATCAGTTTATGAACAGCGTCCAGGAAGCGCTGGTAGGTGAACGGTTTCTTCAGGAAGTCAGTGACATTATATTCAAAGGCGTTGTATGCGTATTCAGGTTTGGATGTGGTGAGGATCACCTTGGGGTGATAGGCCAGTTGATCCAGCAGGTCAAACCCGGTGGCGCCGGGCATTTCCACGTCAAGGAAAAGCAGGTCGATGGAATTGAGGTTGAGGTATTCCAACGCTTCGGCCACATTGGTATAATGTGCCTTCACAGTTATCAGGCCGCTCTTCTCACAGCAACGGCCCAGGTAGTCGGCGGCTACCTGCAGGTCTTCAACAATAACAGCGTTTAAGGGCATAACGTGTTTAAGTTATAGGCTTTCAATCTTTCATACTCCGAACTGATCAGTTCTTTCGATTCGGCTAATGTAGTAATAAGTTGATGATAAGTTTCGCTGAGTAACGCTGTTGATCCCGCTTTCTGGCATAAATCTTCAAATTGCCTGCATTGTTCCTGGATGGCAGTGAGCCCGGCAAAGCCCATGGCCGGTTTGATTTTGTGCGTGGCCCTTTTGAGGTCTTCCAGATCACCGGATGACCAGGCCAGACGGATAGATTCCAGGTCATCGTTGAAATGGCTAAGTGTAATGGAGTACACTTCTTCTATATAGGGGTAATCGTCGGCATACAGACTGAAAAGGTAGTCCGAATCTATTTTTTCACTGAAAATGAAATTTTTAGCGGGCTCTGGCTGCATCATAAGAAAATAGATTTTGCTTTTTTACGTTATACCTTATCAATACCAGAGAAAAAACATTCCGGTACCTATTCCAATAACTCTATGAAGCAGAAATTATTATATCTCGGGTGGTCAATTTACCGCGATATTGTCTATTCTGGGTTACATGAAGGGGTGAGCAAAGATCACCGGAAGAAGATCATCCGGTTCAACCAGTTCATCTTCCTCGCCCTCCTCGTGAATTTTTTCTCTGTACTTTCTTATTTCTACCATAAGCTTTATATCAGTGCGCTGATCAATATCACTTCCGCTTATTTCTTTTTACTGGCCTTTTATTTCGGGTCACGCAGAAAGCTGGAAACAGGACGTATTATCGCAATTGTGAATGTGAACCTGTATCTCATTGTGATCAGTTATATAGAAGGGTTGCGGGCAGGTGAGTACCTGATGTACTTCCCTTACTTCCTGGCCCTAACATTTGTGGTGAACATGCGGCGGAATGCGAGGGAACTGCTGACCGTTTACGCCATTACAATATTATCATCCCTGGTATGTCTGAAGGTATCGCCACATATGAACGATATCCAGGTGATCAATGAGGCTCTTTACTCCAGGCTCTACAGCAGCAATCTGGTGATCAGCCTCTGCGCCACCATCGTTTTCTCCTACGCTATCCTGCGTGTGAACCGCCAGAATGAAGGGGCCATCATGGAGGAAAAGAAATTCGGGGATACCATCTTCAATACCTCACTGGATGGGGTATTCATCATTTTTGCCCAGACCAATATCATTGCCAGCTGTAACCAGCGGGCACTGGAACTTTTTGAAGTGGATGAAAAGCGGGAGATCGAAGGAACCACCATCGAGAAATGGTTTGAAGAAGACCATATCCGCCAGTTTGAGTCCATTGAAGAACTGGTAGCCTCGGGCGCCAAGAACTGGCAGGGTGAGCTGGCCTTTTCTACCAAGACCAGCCGTACTTTTCACGGTTATGTGAGTGTAGTGCCATTCTCCTATAAGGATACCCGTTATACCAAGATCAGTATCCTGGATGTGTCACAGGTGAAAATGACGGAGTTTGAACTGATGAAGGCCAAGGAAACGGCGGAAGTGGCAGCCAAGACCAAGTCGCGTTTCCTTTCCAATATGAGCCATGAGCTGCGTACGCCGCTGAACGGTATCATCGGGGCATCCAACCTTCTGTTACAGGAAGAGTACCTGCCTGCACAGAAACCACATCTTGATATCCTGCAATTCTCATCAAGGCATATGATGCTGTTGGTGAATGATATCCTGGATTATCACAAACTGGAAGCAGGCAAGCTGGAACTGGCTTCTGTGCCGGTGAACATGAAAGAGTTCATTGAAAAAGTGAGCTCGCAGTTCAGCAGCCAGGCTGGCGCACGCGGCCTGGAATTCAGAACTGATATTGATGAAAGACTGGATACAGAACTGATCACTGATGAAACACGCCTTAACCAGGTATTGAGCAACCTCCTCAGTAATGCTATCAAGTTCACGCATAAAGGTAAGATCACGCTGGCCGTACGGCAACTGTTCTCCACCAGCTCGCAGGTAACAGTTCAGTTCATTGTGATGGATACCGGTATCGGAATTCCGCGGAACAAGCACCGGGAGATCTTCGAAAGCTTTACGCAGGCCGATGTGAATACCACCCGCAAGTATGGTGGCACGGGACTTGGACTGGCCATCACCAAAAAAATACTCAACCGCTTCAACAGCGATCTGCTGCTGGAGAGTGAAGAAGGAAAGGGCAGTGCTTTTCACTTTACGGTGGAACTGAAAGTGAACGAGAACAAGCCCCGTTATATACATGAAGAAAATGCCGGTCAACTGGCGACCTTGCAAGGAGTACGGGTGCTGATAGCGGAGGATAACCCGGTAAATCTCTCCATCGCAAAAAGATTCCTTACCAAATGGGGCATTGCCGTAGGCGAAGCAACTAACGGACGGGAAGCAGTGGAGCAGTTCAAGCGGGAGTCATACGATCTGCTGCTGATAGATCTGGAGATGCCGGAAATGGATGGTGCAACAGCATTGAAAGAGATCCGGAAACTCAACGATACCATTCCCGTATTAGCGTTTACTGCTGCTGTTTATGACAATATGCAAACCGATCTTTTACAGAAAGGATTCACTGATTTTATACATAAGCCCTTCCGTCCGGGAGAACTGCATTCAAAAATTACCTATCTTGTCGCCCCTTTACGAGCATAGATCACTTCAATTCTGCTAACTGCTTAGATCATGCGCTGATATAACAGCCATCATTTTTTAATGTTGAACAATTGGCTTAATTGCACCGCCATTACGCATTGCGTTGGTATCTGCATTGAGCTTTCATGATTTTATACCAATCTGGATCTATCCAGGATCGTTTGCTCTTTATTTAAAAACACGTATGTATTATGAGGAGACCATTACTTGTATTTATGGCCATGCTGGTGGCCTTGTGCTCATTTTCTCAAACAAAGTCCGTATCCGGAACAGTTACAGATCAGCGTGACGGCTCCCCTTTACCCGGGGTAACGGTAACCATTAAAGGAACATCAATTTCAACTTCCACAGAACCTGACGGGTCATTCAAACTCTCCGCGCCTGCAAATGCCACAACCTTGCTGTTCAGCAGTGTGGGATTTCAATCGCAGGAAGCTGCTATCGGAAACGGCATCATCAACGTTCAGCTGGAGCATGGCTCCAGTGCACTTTCTGAAGTGGTAGTCACCGGTTACACTTCACAAAGCAAACGTCAGTCTGCAGGATCCACCATCCGTGTATCCGGGGATGACGTAAAACTGCAACCTGTAGGCTCTTTCGAGAGAGCCCTCCAGGGAAAAGTGCCCGGCCTTCTGGCCGTTTCACAGAGTGGACAGCCCGGCTCTGCCGCAGTAGTTACCATTCGTGGTAAAGGTTCCATCAATGGCACCAATACGCCCCTCTATATCATAGACGGTATCCAGGTAGCTGCTGAAGACTTTGCCACTATCAACCCTGGCGATATTGAATCCTTCAATATTCTGAAAGACGCCTCTGCCAGCGCCATTTACGGTTCCCGCGGTTCCAATGGTGTGATTGTGATCACCACCAAACGTGGTGCGGCGGGGCAGACCAAAGTAACTTATGACGGACAGTACGGTGTTTCCGAACTGCCGAAGAACAGGCTGAGGCTGATGAATGCAAAGGAAAAATTGCAATATGAATTATATGACAGACCCTATTATGGCCCCAATCCTTTCGGATGGAGCGATGCAGATATCGATAGCCTGGGAAAGATCAACAATCATATTGAAGATGAGCTCTTCCGCAGGGGAAACACACAGCAACACCAGGTGGCAGCATCCGGTGGAAACGATAAAACACGTTTCTATCTTTCAGGCTCCATCTTCGATCAGCAGGGGGTGGTACGCACTACCGGCTTGAAAAGATATACCGGCCGCGCCAACATCGACAATACTTTCGGTAACTGGAAGATCGGTGTGAACGCCAGTTTCGGGTACTCCCGCTTCATCAATACTTCTGAAAATGCCACATCCATCGGACAGCCCCTGAACGCTATCCGCTGGTTCAATCCTTATATGGAACTGTATGATAAGGACGGCAATTACCAGGATGACTTCTATCAACCCAACCCACTCCGCGAACTTTTCCTGAACACAAGCAACAGCGATCAGTACAAGGGAATCGGTATGGTGTATGCGGAATACAGCCTTCCCTGGGTGAAAGGCCTGCGTGTGAGAACACAGTGGGGCGGAGATTTCACACAGGACGAAACAGGAAGGTATATCGACAGGACCACTTCTCTCGGATCCGTGACCAATGGCAGCAGCGGTCAGCTCAACAGGGGCTACAGCCGTTTTGTACGCTTCACGGGAACAACCTCCATCAACTATCGCAAATCATTCGGTGATCATGATTTAAATCTCTCGCTCTTCAACGAGATCGTGCAGGCCAAACAGAAGAATTTCGGATTTTCCGGATTCGGACTACTGGGACCTCTGAAGAATGAAGGAGGCATCACGCCGGGAAATGCCACCAATGGATTTATTCCAACAGTGGAAGGCGCCACTACACAGAACGGACTGGTGTCGTATTTCCTGGATGGTACCTATGGTTTCAAAAGCAGGTACTTCCTGAACTTTGGTGTAAGAAGGGATGGATCATCCAGGCTTTCCAGGAACAATCGCTGGGCTAATTTCGGCCATGTGGGCGCCAGCTGGATCGTATCGGATGAGAATTTCATGGGAGGAACTGAAAACTGGCTGAGCTCACTGAAGCTCAAAGCCAGCTATGGTTCTGTTGGTAGCCAGGGTATCACCGATTATGAATCCCTCGCATTGCTGGGATCAGCAGCATACAATGGAGAAGCAGGATTTGTGATCAAGAGCCTGGCCAAGCCAATCACATGGGAAAAGAAAGTGATGTTCAATACCGGCATCGAATTCTCCCTGTTCAATGACAGGGTCAGTGGTGGTGTTGAGTATTATAACAACCTCACAAAAGATCTCTTCCTCAACAGGCAGCTCAGCCGTACTTCAGGTTTTGCATCTGTAAATAATAACCTCGGTAAGATCCGTAACTCCGGAATTGAAGTCAGCCTGAGCGCTGATATCGTTCGCAGCAAGGACTTCAACCTGACTGTTTTTGGTAACTATGCCCATAATAAGAATAGGATGATTGATCAGGCAGGGCTTGATCAGTTTGTAGATGGATTCGGCATTTCCAAAGTTGGCTACGCTATCAATTCCGTTTACATCGTCCGTTCTGCCGGTGTAAACCCCAACAATGGAGAAGCACAATATTACAAGGCGGATGGCAGCATCACAGAGAATTTCAGTGAAGCGAGCCGCGCTATCATAGGTACTACCGATCCTACCGACTTCGGTGGATTCGGCACTACCGTTTCTTACAAAGGCATTGAACTGAATCTGCAGTTCAGCTATGCATATGGCAATATCGTTTATAACAACGACCGTCAGAATGTGGAGAATTCAGGTTACTGGACCACCAATCTTTCTGCCGATATGTTGAATGAATGGACCAGGCCCGGCCAGATCACGGATGTGCCTTCTGCTTTCAGCATCTTCCAGGGAGAGACCACCCGGTTCATTGAGAAAGGTGATTTCCTCCGCCTGCAGAATGTAATACTGAGCTATTCCCTGCCGGCATCAGTTCTTCAGAAACTGAAGATCAGGTCTGTGCGTTTCTTTGCACAGGGACAGAATCTCCATGTATGGCATAATGTGAAAGGGTATGATCCTGAAGTGCCCTCCGGTGTTCTGCTGGGCGCACAATATCCTCAGCTGAAAACCATCACATTTGGTGTAAACCTTGGTCTCTAATCATTAAAAAGAAAGGAAAATGTCTATAAAGAAATTACTCATAGCAGCCGGTATCCTGGCTATGACCGCTACCTCCTGTTCAAAAATACTGGATGTGAACCCGGAAACCGACCTGGATGCATCCACAAGGTTTCAGAACCTGGAAGATTATCGCTTTTCATTGATTGGAACGTACAGCCTCTTCCGCGATCCGAACTACTATGGCGGTGTTGATGGTAACTCCAATGCATTCGGACTGCTGCCGGATATGCTGGCCGATGACCTGATTGAAACAGCGGAGTCCCTGTTCAGTGAATTTGTATTCTCTTCCTGGACCTATACCGCAAGGGAAAAGCAGGTGGAAGAAGCCTGGAGGGTTGCTTACAAGATCATCAACCAGGCCAATATCACCCTGCAGGGCATCGATCGTTTTGCGGAAAAGAATCCCGGTACTGTTGCCCGTATCAAAGGACAGGCACTTGCTATCCGGGCGCATGTGCATTTCGATCTGCTCCGTTACTGGGTGAATGATTTCAACCGTAATTCAAATTCACCCGGCATTCCATACATCGTTGTATCCGATTACGAACAGAAGCCTGCACGTGGCACAGTACGCGAAACATATGATAAGATAGAAAAAGACCTGGAAGACGCACTGGAGCTCCTTAGTGGCCAGGACGTGAATCAGGGAGACGAACGTGCTTATATTGATGCAGATGTAGTGAAAGCCATGCTGGCGAGAATGTATCTCTACAGCAATGAACTGGATAAGGCTATCGACTATGCCACACAGGTGATCGATCAGCATTCACTGGCTGCCAGGCATATATTCCCGCAGATCTGGACCGACTTCAGCAATGATGAAGTGCTCTGGTATATAGCATTTGACGCAGGACAGGGTACACCCGGCGGTAACGTGTATGCGCCTACGCAGAACCGCAGCCAGTATGGGCCTAACCAGGATCTGATCGATCAGTATGACGTGAATGATATCCGTCCTGCATCCTATTATAAAGTAGTGACTGATGGCAGCGGGGCAGACCGTACGGTGTTCTCCAAATTCATGGCAAAGTTCACTGCGCAGAAGAGACCTGATGGGGTAGTGAACTTTAAAGTGTTCAGGGTTTCTGAAATGTACCTCATCCGCGCCGAAGCCAATGCCAGGCTGACCGCTCCTGATGAGTCAGCTGCCAATGCAGATCTCAATGAACTGAGAAGAGCGCGTATCAATGGGTATACTGATGAATCGCTCAGTGGCCAGGCCCTGCTGGATGCCATTGAGCTGGAGCGTCGTAAGGAATTGATCGGTGAAGGACATCGTTTCCTCGATCTGAAAAGAAAGGGGGTAGCTGCAAGAAGAGTTCAGAGAGCCAACTGTACTGAAAGATGTGTGTTGGCGCCATCTGCTCCTCAGTGGGTATGGCCGATCCCGCAACCGGAGATCGATGCCAACCCTGGTATCAAACCTCAGAATGATGGTTATGGCGGATAAACAGGGTGTGCCCAGTCGCTCGCGTCCCCGCGAGTGACTTCTATTTCGTCGCCTCCGGCGACACGGTGTTCGCCAGAGGCGAACCAATATAAGTAACTCGCCAGAGGCGGTCTACTGGGCCCTGCGAAATAAAACGGGGCTGACTTCAAAATTGGAAGTCAGCCCCGTTTCGTGTATGATAGTACTATCAGATCTTTTCGATCACAATATTATATGGCTGCGGCTTATTGATCTCGTACAGTTTTGCCTGCATAACATCCCACTGTTTATACAACTCTGCTTCCCTGGGTTTGTTTTTCAGGTAGCGCTCTGCGGGCGGGCGTTCATTCTTTTTAGTGGAACTGTCTGCCAGTTTCCGCTGCAGGATGGCGATACCACTGTCTGTAATATTCCCATTGGGGAGTTTGTACAAAGTACGGTATTCCATATGACGTAGCTGGCGCAGGTCGGATTCCACTGCTTTCATTTTAAGGCAATGGTCGATCACCTGCTGCGCCTGGCGGGTGCCAGCGGTGTTGAGCGTGGCGAGGTTAATACCTTTGGCCAGCTGATCTGAGCTGAATTCGCCGGCTGTGCTATCGTTGATGAATATCCGATAAGTTCCCTTCGGCAAGGACCTTACCAGCAATATCTCCATGTTGAAATCATTGGTAAAAGGTACCAGGTCCAGTGCAGGCGCTGCGGCGGTAGCCACTACGTAAGGCAGGGATACGGGCTTGACCCAGATCTTCAGGCCGTTCTTTGTGAACTCCACATCGCGTTCGCTGACCACGCTTTTCAGAATGCCTTTCCTTGTTTTGAAGTCCAGGGCAACAGGTGCATTGATGGATTTGCCGGTGGTTGAGCGAAGGAACTGGTAGGCCATGGTGAAATGTCCGGGAGAGGCAGGGTGCACACGGTCCTTGCCAACAATGGTGAAGCTGCTGTCTTTCACCTGCATCTTTTTATTGATCTCCGTCATGAGCGTCCAGTAATCCACGGTTCTCAGCTGGTATTTGTTGGCCAGGGTCTGCATATAATCAGCACAGGCTTTCAGTGCATCATTCACGCCAAACAGATTCTCCTGGGGGATCTTTGCCGTCTGGTCATAGATGGATGGCTTTTGCAGTATCACAACTATTTTATTCTGCACAAAGTATTGTACGATCTCCAGCAGGTTCTTTTTATAGGTTTCCAGCGCTTCTTTCTTCTTCTTTTCAATACTGTCTACACCCTTGAACTTTGCTGCATACAGCGGACGGTTTACATCATTCATGCCGATCATGATCACTGCATATTCCGGTTTGTGCACCATGATATCCGGTTGCATGCGCGCCAGGATACCACCTGTTATATCTCCTGAAATGCCGCAGTTGATAAAATTCACCTGGCGGTCCGGGTACTTTGTGGCGTAATAGCTACGGATGTAGTGAACATATTCGCCAGCCATTGTAATGCTGTTCCCTACAAAGCAAACCTTACTGTTCTTGGGGAAAATCAATGGCGGCTGGGCTTTCAGTGCGCCTGGCAGGCAGGCCAGGCAGAGTACTACCAATAAAAGATTTCTGAGCATGTGATGAGCTGTTGTGTGTTTCAATGAACACTGAAGATACAAAGCGGCGGGAAAACCTGGAAAGATGAGCGATGGGTATTTCAAAAAGCTTTAACAAGGCTCCTGACGGGGATCAGGACAAATATTGACATTTTTGGATATATTGCGCGCAGACCAGTGATATAACTTATCATGTTAACTGATAAACGTACCAAAACAAAGTAGCCTTGTCCTTTTCTGCGCAACATGTTTCCAAATGCTTGATCGTTTCATGGCTGTTATTGCAGTCGGTGGTACTGCGTTCACAGGATTACAGCTACTCACATTACACGCCAAGGGATGGCCTCAGCAGCAAAGTGGTGTACTGCATGGTGCAGGACAATGAAGGGTTTATCTGGTTCGGAACAGAAACCGGCGTCAGCCGCTTCGATGGTACACATTTCAAAACCTTCACCACGGCAGATGGATTACCGGACAATGCCATCCTGCGGATATTTGCTGACACAAAAGGCCGTGTGTGGATGATGCCTTTCAAAAACACACTCTGTTATTTCTACAAAGGAAAATTTCATACGCAGGAAAACGATAGCCTGCTCAAAAAATTAAGCCTCTCCGATTTTGTTATGGGCTGCGTGGAAACACCCTCCCGGGATATCGTTATTATCGATAAGAAAAAGATTTTCGCTATCACCAGTGATAACAGGATCGTGGATTATAAGTGTCCCGGTTCCGGTTGTTATCTCACCAAACTGGTGCAGGAAAACAATGATGAATTCCTGTTGCTGAATGAAGAGAAGGTTTACCTTACCAAAGACTTCGTCAATTACAGGTATCTGTACAGCATCCCGCCAAAGCAGGCCGGTGAAGGGCAGGCGCTGATCAAAAAAGACCTGGTTTGCTCTTTCTCAGGAATGAATGTACTGCATGTGGAATCGTTCCGCTATAAATTAAGTTATGATGTTACCATTCCTGCATTGAACAATATTATCAAACTCAACGATTCTGTACTCTGTCTCAATACCACCCGTGGAAATTTCCTGTTCAATATCCTGGAAAGGAAAATGACTGAAAGCTTTCTTACGAATAAGAATGTAAGTAATTATTTCACTGACAATGAAGGCGGGGTCTGGTTCTGCACCATCAATGATGGGGTGTACCGCCTGCATTCAAGGCGGGTAAGGAGTTTCAGGAACCTGGGGGCAGGAGAGCAGACCTTTCATGTATACGATCTTCAGCAGGACAGTGGCGCTATCCTGGTAGGTACGGATATGGGATGTCTTCAACTGGCCACAAATCCTAACGGTCAGGGCACCGGCATTAAACAGCGATTCAGTATTCGGTTGGATAAACCTGTAAAGTGTATCGTGAAGAATGGTGACCAGCTTCTCTTCTCCAGCGGCCCTAATATTTTTGTAAGTGATCCGGGTAAGCCTCTTCGCTCCAGCGCTTATTTTGGTGCGGTGAAACAAATGGATTTCCTCGGAAAGAACAAATTCATCATTGCCACTTCCGGCGCTTTGCAGTTGCTGGATTATCCATCGATGGTTTGCACTAAAATGATCTCCGACGGCCGTACCACCAGTATGCTGGTACGTAACGACAGTGTCTATTTCGGTACCCTCACCGGCCTCCGGCTTCTCCTGCCTGATGGCGGCATTATAGATATGGGCGAATCGATCCCCTTTCTGAAAGGCAAGCGGGTGGCGGCTATCCGTGAAGCAGCTGACGGAACCATCTGGGTGGCCGCCTATGGTGGAATAGTGGAGATCCGAAATAACAGGATGGGCCGTGTTTTCGGAATTACCAATGGTATCAGCAGTAACGATTGCCGCGCACTGGCCATCGATAATCATTGTATCTGGGTAGGGACAGATAAAGGGCTCGACAGGGTATTCATCGATCAGGGCGGCAGTATCATACATTACTCCACCGCCGATGGGCTTGGTTCCAATATGATCAATGCCTTGCTTGTTTCCGGTAATTACCTCTATGCAGGTACTCCTGAAGGCGTTAGCTATTTCGATAAACAAACGATGGCTACAAGTTCGCGCTGTCTGCTCCGCCTGCTGAATATAAGTGTAGACGGCATTGCCATGCCTGAATCAACATGTTATACGCTCAATTACAACAAACGTAATATCCGAGTGGATTATGTGGGTATTTCCTATGGAGCCGACGGAGATATTGAGTACACATACAGGCTGGATGGTTTTGATCCCAACTGGAAAAAAACCAGACAGACTTCGCTGGATTTCATCGCGCTTCCTGCCGGAGAATACAAGCTGGAAATATTTGCCATCAATAAATTCGGCGTGGTGAGTAAACTACTGCCTATCCAGATCATTATCAATGCGCCTTTCTGGCAAACACCCTGGTTTATCACCCTGGCGGCCGTCCTGCTCATTGCCGTCACCTGGCTGATAGTAACGGTAAGGAGTAAGCGAATCACGAACAAAGAGAAAGCAGCCCGTGAAATTCAGGAGAAGTTGCAGGAACTGGAACAGAAAGCCCTGCGCGCGCAGATGAACCCTCATTTCATTTTCAACAGTCTCAATTCCATTCAGGGTTTTATACTCGACAATGATCCGGACAAGGCCAACAAATACCTCAGCAGTTTTGCCAGGTTGATCCGGCAGACGCTCGATAATTCAATGCATCCCAGGATATCCGTAGAAGATGAGATCAAATACCTGAGTACTTATCTTCAGTTGGAACAACTCCGGTTCAAGCACAGTTTTACCTATAGTGTAAAAG
>NZ_JBQCGW010000313.1:0-12609 GCF_051955275.1 Pseudobacter sp.
GCTTCAATGGGAAACTGTAGCCATGTTCAATACTGCCATTGAATTTTCATCATCAAACGGAAGGTTTAGTGGTACTGTAGAATGGTACCGCAAGAATGCCAGTAATCTTTACAGCAACTTGCCCGTAGACCCGACTTTAGGATTGAACCGGAGTAGTATTACGGCCAATGTCGGCAAGCTGCGTACAACTGGCCTTGACCTGGAATTGACAGGCCGGATCATCACAGGAAAAATTAAATGGACGTCATCCATTATTGTCAATCATAGCAAGGATAAACTGATTAAATATTTTGGCTTTCCAAGTTCTGGGATTGGATATAATGCGAATGGCAGAGTTCCGCTGCAGGGCTATTCTCTCCAATCTCTCTTTGCCTACAGATGGGCTGGTCTGGATCCGCAGACAGGAGAGCCTACAGGCTTCTTTAATGGAGAAAAAAGTAAAAGCTATAATAAGATCACGAGCGGAGCTCCATTCACAGAACTAAGGTTTATGGGTTCAAGTATTCCTACGGTGGAAGGCAACTTTACAAATTCGTTCAGCTGGAAGAGCTTTGCGCTAACCGTATCAATAAAATACAGATTAAATTATTTTGTTAAGCGCCCCTCCATCAGTTACGAAGATCTTTTTACACTCGGAATCGGACACAGCGATTTTTACCAGAGATGGCAAAAGCCAGGAGACGAAAACCATACAAATGTTCCGGTGCTCGATTATGCCCAGAACGGGATCTGGGACACTTTTTACAATAATGCAGAAATTCAGGTGCGTAAAGGAGATCATATTCGCCTTCAGTTCCTGCGTTTATCATGGTCATTGGATAAAAAAGCATTACGCCATTTGCCCGTGGAAGGACTTGTTATCAGTGCCAATGTCAGCAATTCTGGCATTTTATGGAAAGCTGCAAAAGATATGGATGATCCGGATAATACCGGAATACGAACGCCGGCAATGTTTAATCTGGGCATGAATATCACACTTAAATAATAAGTAAGATCATGAAAATAAAAAAATGGCATTGTATACTTTTGGTATTCCTTGCAATGGCTGCCACCGGATGCAAAAAATACCTGGATGAAAAGTCCCAGGACCTGCTGGTTATTATTTCAACGCTTACAGACTGTCAGGCCCTGATGGATCTTACTACCAACGTGAACAATAAAGATGTCAACGGAGGGGATGCGAGCGCAGATAATTATTACCTGAATGATGCGGATCTAGCCAGTTTAACAGCCCCCGGGAGAAATATGTATACCTGGCAACCTTACTTTGTATATGCAGATAATTCATCCTTACATGACTGGGGATATGCATATCATATTGTCTATCTAGCCAATACAGTGCTGGAAAATCTTGAAAAGATAGAACGGACATCTGCCAATGCAGTTACATGGGACGATATTAAAGGCCAGGCTCTCTTTCTACGTGGTAAATCATTCCTTCAATTGTTGGGCTTGTTTGCAAATGCTTATGATCCTTCCACTTCAGGTACTGATCTGGGTATTGTATTGCGATTTACTACCAGACTTGATGAAAAGTTTGTGCGCAGCAGTGTAAAGGACTCTTATGATCAGGTGCTGGCAGATATGGAAGCTGCTGCGCGTTTACTGCCAAAGAACCCGGTTCACGTATTGAGGCCATCAAAACCTGCAGCCTATTCCTTTGCTGCGCGGGCTTT
This sequence comes from Pseudobacter sp., assembly GCF_051955275.1. NCBI lineage: Bacteria > Pseudomonadati > Bacteroidota > Chitinophagia > Chitinophagales > Chitinophagaceae > Pseudobacter > Pseudobacter sp. The sequence goes on from NZ_JBQCGW010000313.1 coordinate 1,677, forward strand.
CCTGTATATGGGACAGTATGATAGTTGCAGTTACTATACCCAAAAGGCATTGCAGATAAAGAGCATGTTGCGCGATTTTAATACAATGAATACTGCTGCCAATTTTACTTTTGCGCCACAGTACACACATCCTGAGATTATTTATAGTTCGGTGATGCCAACGCATGAACTGATGAACATAACAAGAGCAAAAGTAGATTCGAATCTATATGCGTTATATGTCGATGGAGATCTTAGAAAAAAGATCTTCTTCAGAGGCAATGCGGCTCCTTATGTTTTCAAAGGATCGTTTTCCGGTAATCAGCTCCTGTGGAGTGGAACAGCTGTCAATGAACTGGTGTTGATGAAAGCTGAGTGTGCTGCAAGGAGGGGAGATAAGGATCAGGCACTGGATGATCTGAATTATCTGCTGAAGAACCGTTACGATGACGACATTTTTATTCCAGTTGATGCAACTGATGGCCCAGCTGCCCTCCGGTTGATTCTGACTGAAAGAAGAAAGGAGTTTCCTTTCAGCGGCTTACGCTGGATGGATATCAAAAGACTCAATAAAGAAGGAGCGAACATTGTTTTAACCCGTAAAGTTAACGGACAGTTTATCAGCCTTCCTCCGAATGATCCCCGTTATGCACTGGCTATCCCGCTGAACGTAATTGAATTCTCAAACATTCCTCAAAATCCCCGCTGATCATGAAATACGTTAAATTCAAAAAAATAATTGTAGCATCATTATTATTGCTGACCTTCTTTCAATTGAAGGCTCAACCATACAAGGCATTGAATATAGGAGATCAGGTGCCTTCCTTCAGTTTTACCCTGATTAATGATGTAATTAAGAAATCAAATCTTCAGGACTTTAAAGGTAAATTGCTGATGCTTGATTTCTGGGCTCTTGGTTGTTCCTCCTGCATTGACGGCTTTCCAAAAATGGAAGCATTACAGAAAGAATTTGGTGATAAGGTGAAAATTATACTGGTGAATGCCTGGGCCAATATGGATAAGTTGAACGAGCAGGCAAAGGATAATAAGCTATTCAAAAAGAATGTTGGATTTTCTACTTTGCCGGCTTCCAACGGAGATAGTACCTGGAAGCAGTTGTTTCCACATTCTGCCGTTCCGCTGCATGTCTGGGTCGATCCGTCCGGCAAGGTGGTAGCAAAAACCTATCCTCATAACGTAAATTCAGCTAATATCCAGAAAGTGCTTGACGGTAAAGCGCTGGATTTGGTGCCTGTGAAATTTTTTGACTGGGATTCGCAAGTTAAATCTCATAAAGGACTTGTTCAGGCAAGTGATTCAATGCTCCTTCCAATGAGGTTTGCTGCTTTTGCTCCTTACACGCCGGGAGCAGGCGGTCTCAGAAAAATTATGAATTCGGGTAATGTAAATCCTGTGCCTGAGCTTTTATTCTCCAATACCAGTATAGTGGAATTGTATAATTACGCTTTGCAGATTGGCAGCCGGACTCATCTTCCTGTTGTGATAGAAAGTACCAATAAAAAAGTCTCTCATAGACCTCGAAATCCGGACCTCATTGAAACATGGAGCCGGAATAACCTATACTGCCTGCAACTTTTTGATGAAAATGCTACGAGAGAAGAAATGGGCGAGTGGATGTTCGATGAACTGAATGTTTTCTTCGGCAGGAAATTTAATATACAAGCTGTAGTGCAAAGAAAAAGGATCAAATTTCTTCACCTGGTCAGCAGTTGGGATTCCAATCAGCAAGTGTCAGACAAACCAGGTAAATCTTCCATTTCGGATACGCTGATCTCGATTCAGAATAAGCCTGTAAAATATCTTTTTGATGTTCTGAAAAAACACCTCGAAGATCTCAGTGTCCCGCAATTGTTCACCATCGAAGGAGATACAGAAAAAAAAGTGGATATCATTCTGAAAGGTGACCCTAAAGACCTGGAAAATCTCAACAGGCTGTTGAAGCCATACAATGTAAGAATAGATGAAACATACCGAGAAATCGAAGTAATCGTCATCAAAGACAAATAGTAATCGTGGGTGGCCCGGATTCCAGGCCACCCTCTTTATTAAAACTCACCAGTCATCGCGGGTACCAACCCTGTGCGATACATTCGTCAGATTCATCTCCCAGGTCTTACCCTCATCCGCCGAAAAAGCCTGCGCCCACACCGGATTTTCCGGATCCGTCTTATCCCACTGGAACATCACCAGTATCGGCTTCCCCTGCCATGTATCCCTGCAATAGAACGTCCCTATATTCCCTTCAAATGATCCCACCACCGGCGGGTCCAGCACGCCCAGGTTGCTATCCGCCCAGTATAAACTCCAGAGCCTCGTAACAGGGTTGAATAACCGAAGCGTTATACCTTCATATGGCTGATCGTTCACCTGGTTGTACTCCGTGCGGAAGAAATCCAGGTTGCCCAGGCCATTCAGGATAATTCCCATATTCTGTGAAGTAGAATGGTATGCCACCCATTCTGTAGAATTGCTTAATCTTGATTTGAGCCTTTTATTCTCCATAATCCAGTTGCCGGCCAGAAAATTGAAATCCTCCTTCGAGGAAGTGGCAGAAGCTTTGATCACCAGCTCGCCGCCGCTGCCGATATGCGCATTCACCATTTTGAAATTCACAGGAATCTGTGTGATGGCAGGCAGGTACAGCAGTAATGTAATAGTGATAAATGTGATGTAAATTTTCATGTGACTGAGTTTGATTGTTCCATTAAAGGTCCATCGAAGTTATCGAGGCCGGGACCGGGCTGATTGAACAAATCCGACAAAAATGGAGAATGGCGTATATTCGCATCCGGTCAACCATCTACTATTAAACAAATCTGGCTTTCACGCCAAAATCCGAGCCGTCATGAATATTGAAGAAGCCCTTCAGGCGATCCTTCCTGCTGAACGAATCAAATGCAAACTGATTGATCTCGTATCATTCGCGGCTGATGCCGGTTTTTATTATCTCAGGCCCAAAGCCGTCGTAAACCCGGCGTCTGAAGAGGAAATTCAATCCCTTTTCCATTTTTCCCATCAGCATAAAATTCCACTGACTTTCAGAACGGCCGGTACCAGTTTATCCGGACAGTCCATCACAGATGGCATCCTGGTTGACCTCAGTAAGTTCTGGAATGGAATTAAAATAGAAGAACAGGGAGCGCAGGTGCGCGTGCAGCCCGGCATTACTGGTGGTATGGTGAATGCTATGCTCCGGAAATATGGAAAGAAGATAGGGCCGGACCCCGCCAGCATCCAGTCTGCTATGATCGGCGGCATCGTTTCCAATAACGCCAGTGGTATGTGCTGCGGCGTTCAGAAGAATGCTTATCACACTATTAAATATGTGCGGTTCATGCTGCCCAACGGGCTCAGCTATTCCACTGAAAAACCGGAAGATTATGATCGCTTTAGCACAGAAAATCCGGTACTGGCCGGCTCCATACAATCACTCAGAAATGTAATTCAGACGAATCCGGAGCTCCATAACCGTATCAGGGAAAAATATAAAACAAAGAATACGGTCGGCTATTCCGTGAATGCACTTATCGACTATGAGCATCCGCTTGACATCCTCGCCCACCTGATGGTAGGCGCGGAAGGCACCCTGGGCTTCATTTCCGAAGTGGTGCTGCAAACGGTGCCCGACTATCCCGAAAAAAGCACCGCGCTGCTCTGTTTCTCCGATATCCAGACAGCCTGCCTCGCTATCGCCCCGCTCATTGAATCGGGTGCAGAAGCAGTGGAACTGATGGACAATGCCTCGCTTCGTTCCGTGGCCCATCTGCCTGGCATACCGGAGATCCTGGCGGCCTTGCCACCTTCCGGTGTAGCCCTGCTCACGGAATACCAGGCAAACAGCAAAGAAGAAGTGCAGCATAAACTGGATGCTTTCGCAACAATAATGAATGGATTTCCATTTGCCATTCCACCTTCATTTTCTGCTGATCCTGCGCAACAGGCCTTCCTCTGGAAGATCCGGAAGGGGATGTTCCCCTCTGTAGGCGCCATGCGCAAAAGTGGTACCACCGTTATCCTCGAAGATATTGCCGTTCCTGTAGTCCAGCTTGGTGATGCTATCCTCGACCTGCAAAAACTTTTCCTGGAATATGGTTATGTTGATGCCATCATATTCGGTCATGCCAAAGATGGAAATATCCATTTTGTGGTGACGCAGAATTTCAACAGCGAAGAAGAAGTGAAACGATATGATCTTTTTATCAGAGATGTGGTGGAACTGGTAACCAGAAAATATGACGGGGCGTTGAAGGCAGAACACGGCACCGGCCGTAATATGGCGCCGTTTGTGGAAACAGAGTGGGGGACTGAGATCTACGGCATTATGCAAACCCTGAAACAGCATGTAGATCCTGCCAACCTGCTGAATCCCGGCGTGCTGATCAGCAATGATAAAAATGCGCATATCCAGCACCTGAAAGCTTTGCCCAAAGTGGAAGAGGAAGTGGATAAATGCATCGAGTGCGGCTTCTGCGAAGTCAAATGTCCGAGCCGCGACCTCACCATGACACCCCGCAGAAGGATCGTGGCCAGACGGCAGATGAAACTTTTCCGAGAGTCCGGACAAACCGCTGAATACAAGGAGCTCCTGAATCAATACCGGTACGATGGTTTGGAAACCTGCGCGGTAGATGGATTATGCGCTGAGGCCTGCCCGGTAGATATCAATACCGGCATGCTGGTGAAACGCCTGCGGAAAGAGAATCATAGTAAGTTCGCCAATGCTGTTGCTATGAATGTGGCTAAGAACTTCGGCGCTACCACCTCCCTGGTGGGCGCCGCTATCAAATCGGCTAATTTCATGAACAGGATCCTTGGCCGGAATGCCATGGTGAAACTGACGAAAGGGATGAAGAAAGTATTGCCGGGCGTACCGCTATGGTCCAATCAGCTCAAGCCTTCTTCCATCAATCAATTATCAGCAACAGTGAAGCCGGGTGAAGATACGGTGGTGTATTTCACAACCTGCATCACCCGTAAAATGGGTGGCTCAGCTGCCAGCAAGAAACCAATGGCTGAGATCTTTATGGAAGTAGCGGAAAAAAGTGGACTGAACCTGGTCATCCCTGAGCATATCAACGGTTCCTGCTGTGGCCAGATCTTTTCTTCCAAAGGATTTGCACCAGCTTATGAATACACGGTCAATCAAACCATCGCTAAACTCTGGGAAAGCACTAATAACGGAGCATCTCCTGTTGTGCTGGATATCAGTTCCTGCACCCATACATTGCAAACCTGCCGGCCGAATCTAACGGAAGAGAATAAACGAAGATTCGATGCCATGAAGATCATCGACAGTATCGATCTGATTGCCGATCATATCCTTCCCCGTGTACAACTGAGCCATAAAAAGAACAGCATAGTGCTGCACCCTGTCTGCACCCTGCAGAAAACAAAACAGGAGGGTCGTTTTCTGGCAGTGGCCAGGCAACTGGCAAATGATGTGAAAGTGCCGCTGCATGCAGGTTGCTGCGGAATGGCGGGTGACCGCGGGTTCTTGTTTCCAGAGCTCACAAAATCGGCAACTGCCCATGAAGCGGCCGAAGTGAACCAATGCAGTTATGATGGATATTACTCCAGTTCAAAAACATGCGAGATGGCACTGTCGGAAGCCACAGGAAAGAATTACGAAAGCATCGTTTACTTATTGCATGAATGTTTGTAAGGCGGATGGATTATTTCGCCACATCGATCTTCACCTTCTTGTTTTTGATCTTTTCGTTCTGAACAAGGTGCAGGGTAGTGCTTGCTTTTGATTTCCTGATGGCCACAAAAGAGAAGAAATCCTTCACTTCGATCAGACCGATATCTTCTTTTTTCAACTTACCCTTATTGGTGAGGAAGCCTACAATATCCACTTTGTTTACCTTGTCTTTTTTTCCTGCGGCGATGAAGAAGGTTGTCCAGACTGGTTTCTGTGGCAGTTCCACAGTTTCAGGCAATGTGATCTCTTTCGGCGCCGGTGTAATATATGCAGGCAGGTATTCCTGTGGCGCCAGGATCAGGATGGCAGTGCCGCTGGCTTCCATACGGGCCGTACGTCCGTTGCGGTGCGTATAAGTTTCCTGGGTATCGGGGAGCTGGTAATGTATGATGTAACGGATATTCGGAATATCCAGCCCGCGTGCAGCGAGGTCAGTGGTCACCAGTACGTTTGAACTGCCGTTGCGGAACTTGCAGAGCGCACTGTCGCGGTCGCGCTGCTCCATAGCTCCATGATAGAACACATTCGTGATCCCTTTATCTTTCAGGAATGCGCTGACATTTTCCACGAACTCTCGCTGGTTGCAGAATATGATGGTGGAGCGGTTGCCCAGCGCGCAGATCAGGTTGAAAAGTGTTTCCGATTTATCGCGGTCGCCGGATTTCAGATACTGTACTTCCAGCATGGCTGCTTTTTCCCCTGTGAGGAAATTGATCTCTACCGGGTCCTGAAGCCCTACAAAGGTGGGGATTTCCACTGCTTCTGTTGCAGACGTGAGAATTCTCTTTTTCAGCGCGGGCAGTGAGCCAATGATGAAAGACATCTCTTCTTCAAAACCCTGCTCCAGTGATTTGTCGAATTCATCCAGCACCAATGTCTCGATATTGGCAGTATTGATATTGCCGCGGCGGATATGATCGGCCAGTCTTCCGGGGGTTCCCACTACCAGTGCCGGCGCCTGTTTCAGGTTGTTCTCTTCCGTCTCCCTCAGGTGACCACCATAACAACAGGTGATCTTGAAACCCGTGCCCATTTTCTTGAACACCTGCTCGATCTGAAGGGCCAGTTCCCGGGAAGGGGCAATGATCATGGCCTGGGTATGGGTGGATTGCCTGTGCAGTTTCTGTGCAATGGGAAGGAGAAATGAAAGTGTTTTTCCTGAGCCTGTATCAGCCAGTAATACCAGGTTGCTGGCTGTTTTATCAGCCTCAAGGCTGGCCTGCTGCATGGGGTTCAGCTCACTGATATTTAAGTTGGAAAGGGCACTCTCAATTGAAAAGGAAGTCTTTTGCATCCGGCAAAAGTACATCAAATCCGGTGAAGGCCTTAAAGGGTAGCTAAAAAGCCCGGGGAACAGTCACTCGCGGGGACGCTAGCGACTGGGTACAGCGATAATAAAAGGGCTGACAAAAAATGTCAGCCCCTGAGTACAGTGAAATATTTTTTAACCAACAATATCAGCTACCGCACGGAACAGGTTCAACGGATATTCCGCAATCCGGTCGGTCTTAATACTTTCGCCCATGAACCCGAGACTGGTCTTGTATCCCAACGCAGCCTGACTGCTCACTTTCTGAACGGTTTCGCCCAGATTCTCTCCGCCGATGTAACGGTCGGCCGCTTTGAGAAGCGTTTGGTACAGCGCCGGATTGCTGAGTACCAACTCCCTGGCCTCCAGGTTGAGGGCTGCTTTACGAAGCGCATCGGCGCCGAGGTTCAAAAGCTCCTGCGTGGTATGAATATTTCTGTGTTATTTCTGCGGCTCCTGGCTCTTCGTGAAATCCAGTGAAGAGTTGTCAGGATAATAGATATGCCATGATTTGATCACGCCATTCTCTTTTTTGAAATCGATATCCTTGTAACTGGTCTTCTTTTCAGGATAAAGTTCATCGGCCCCATATGTTTTTGTTTTGCCATTGTCTGTACCGCCGCAGCTTTTATACGATCTGTAATTCCCGCTGGCAGGATAAAAAGTAAAGGTTTTTTTGTTTACATCCACTTCTACCGTGCCTTCTTTGTAACCAAGCACCTGACTTCTGCATCCGTAAGTGGTGCTGGTGTAGTAGAAATATTCACGGGCACGTCCATCTTTGAACAGCATATATCCATTGGCCAGTTCATAGGCCGCACCGGCATAACTGCCATCATATCCCCAGAAATTGCCGATCGATGTGGAGCCCGTGAGCCAGTAGCCTACCAGGTCATCCGGAACGGTGGTCCTGGGATTGTTTCCATAATTACCATCTTCCTTATCCTTTTTTGAGCAGGAACATGCCATAAATGCCAGTCCCAATACCATCAGCACAACTGAAAAACTTCTCTTCATATAAACTAAATTTTGAAGCACAAAAGTAAAATGGAGCAGGGCAGGGCGTATGTTATACCTGTATGGAAGGCGGGCGATGGCAGCGGAATCGCAAGAACAACAGGATGAAACGGCCCATCATTTTATAGTATATTAGCTATCTCATTTGAAATCTATCCTTAGCCGTATGCTGCGATATTCTTTCCTGAACCTGGTTGTTTTGCTGTTGATGCAATATGCACCTGCCAACGGGCAGTCCCTTCCGTTCCTGCACCAGTTACGATGTGAGCATCTTGAAAATCCTCTTGGGATCGATGCATTGCAACCGGTATTTACCTGGAAGTCCTCAGGTCTCAATGGTAAAGAACAGGTGGCGTATGAGATCCTTATCGGTGCAACACCTGATGAGGCAAAGCAAGGCAGGCTCTGGAAATCCGGACGGATCAAAAGCCGCTTCAATATTGGTAAATACACTGGCAAGCCCCTGCAACCATTCACGCGTTATTATTACTCCGTGAAATTGTATGTGGATGAAAAGCTTTTCTACATTTCACGGCAACCGGCATATTTTGAAACGGGGATGTACGGTCAGCAGCACTGGCAGGGAAGCTGGATCAGCGATGGTAAAGGTATAAACGAGAAACAGGCAGCCGCTTTCCGGAAACAATTCTCCATCGCAAAAAAAAGAATCAAGACGGCCCGCGCGTATATTGCTGTAGCCGGATTGTATGAGCTTTACCTCAACGGGCAACGCGTAGGGGACCATCGTCTGGATCCCATGTACACCCGGTTCGACCGCCGTAACCTGTACGTCACCTATGATGTAACTAAATATTTGCAGCAGGAGAACAATGCCATTGGAGTATTGCTTGGCAATGGCTGGTACAATCACCAGTCTACCGCCGTGTGGAATTTCCACGAAGCGCCCTGGAGGAACCGTCCGGCTTTCTGCCTGGACCTGCGTGTGGAGTATGAAGATGGAAATATCGAAACAGTGTCCACCGGCAGGGACTGGAAAACTGCTTTAAGCCCCCTGGTCTTCAACAGTATTTACACCGCAGAACATTATGACGCCACAAAAGAACAACCCGGATGGAATTCCATAAAATTTGATGATAAAGAATGGAAACAGGCGAGCTACCGCGCAGCGCCCTCCACTAATATTGTAGCCCAGCAGACCGTTCCCATTAAAGATGTTGACACTTTGCAGGCCAGCAGCCTGGTGAAGCTGAATGATACTGTTTATGTATTCCACTTCCCGCGTAATATTGCCGGTGTAACTGAACTGACGGTGAACGGCCCGGCTGGCACCGTGGTAAAACTGAAACATGGGGAAGACCTGCATAAAAATGGAAGCGTGGATCAGGCCAATATCATTGTGCATTACAGACCGGCAGATGGATCCGATCCCTTTCAGACTGATATTTATACCCTGAAAGGAAATGGGAGTGAAGTGTTCCGGCCGAAGTTCAATTACAAAGGATTTCAATATGTGGAACTGACCTGCAACAAGCCTTTAAACATTACCCGCGAAAACCTGGTGGCCTATTCCATGCACAGTGCTGTGCCACCCGTGGGCAGTATCCGGTCCTCCGATTCTATCCTGAATAAGATCTGGGCTGCTACCAATGCTTCTTACCTGGCTAACCTGTATGGATACCCTACAGATTGCCCGCAGAGAGAAAAGAATGGCTGGACAGGCGATGCGCATATCGCCATCGAAACCGGTTTGTATAATTTCGATGGAATTACCGTCTACGAAAAATGGATGGCGGATCATCGCGATGAACAGCAACCCAATGGTGTGCTGCCTTCCATCATCCCAACCGGTGGCTGGGGATATGAATGGGGCAATGGCCCCGACTGGACCAGTACCATCGCCATTATCCCCTGGAATGTATATCTCTTCACAGGCAATAGCCGGATCCTGTCAGACAATTATGAACATATAAAACGGTATGTGGATCATATCACGGCTATCAGTGATGACGGGCTCACTGCCTGGGGACTGGGAGACTGGGTGCCGGTAAAATCCAAAACACCTGTAATGTTCACCTCATCGCTTTATTATTATGCAGATGCAATGATCCTCAGTAAGGCGGCAAAACTTTTCGGGAATGAAAACGATCAGAAGAAATATACTGCACTCGCCTCGCGCATAAAGCAGGCTTTCAACAAAAAGTATTTCGATAGTACACAGGCAAACTATGCCGATGGTAATCAAACAGCACTCAGTACTGCCTTGTACTGGCAGATAGTGCCTGAACATTACAGAGCAAAAGTGGCGGCACGGCTGGCTTCCCGCGTTCAGCAGGACAGTGTGCGCATCGATGTAGGCCTGCTTGGCTCAAAAGCTATTTTGAATGCACTGAGTGAGAACGGATATGCAGAGCTGGCTTATCAGCTGGCCGCAAAAAAGGAATATCCATCCTGGGGCTGGTGGATCATGAATGGTGCCACCACCCTGTATGAAAACTGGAAGATCGATGCAGGGCAGGACCTCTCGCGTAACCATATCATGTTCGGTGAGATCGGCGCCTGGTATTTCAAGGGACTGGCAGGAATCTTTCCTTCAGAAACAGAACCCGGTTTCAAACAGGTGGTGCTGAAGCCCAATTTCGTACAGGGCCTGAACTCATTTGAAGCATCGCATGAAGGGCCGTACGGAGAGATCATTTCAGGCTGGCAAAAACAGGGTGCCAGGTTAGTCTATCATGCAAAGATCCCCGGCAACAGCCATGCCATGCTGCATCTGCCGGTTGCGGATGGGGTAAAGAAACTCTATGTTGATGGGAAGCCTGTTGAACAGGTGCAGGGTATCAAACTGCAGTCACCAGGCAATGTATTGAGGTTGGGACCGGGCAATTGGTATATTGAAGTAAAATAAAACAGTTGGAAGCATTTAAGTAAATTACTGGTCATAAAAA
>NZ_JBQCGW010000314.1:0-31631 GCF_051955275.1 Pseudobacter sp.
AATGCTTTGGTAAAATAACTCTGGGTTTGAATACCAACCCTGTACGTTACTTCCGTCAACGGTACGTCCTCCTCCGTCATGATCTTTACCGCATGCCTGAGCCTGACAGACCGTACAAACTCACCGATGGATTGCCCGGTGATGCTTTTGATCTTCTGGTACAGTTTTGTGCGGCTCATGCCAGCCTGCTGGCAGATATAATCCACATCCATATCCGGATTAGTAAGCTGCTCCATAATAATTTCAAGCAGCTGGTCCATAAAGTTTTTATCCTTTGCAGAATGCACCATATCCCGGGCTTCTGCAAACTGGTCCTGCGCATAACGCTCCCGGAGCTTCTGGCGCTGATCCAGGATATTCCGGATAGTGAGTTGTAACAGATCAACACTGATAGGTTTGGCAAAATAAAAATCAGCACCGGAGCCTACACCTTCCAATTGCGCATCCAGGCTGTCGCGGGAAGAAAGAATGAGGAAGGGAATATGACTGGTTTCGATATTATCCTTTACAGCACGGCAAAACTGAATGCCATCCATCACCGGCATCATCACATCACTGATAATGAGATCCGGAAAACTATCCTGTAAATAATCCAATGCTTCCTGACCGTTAGCTGCTTCTGCAATGATGTATTGATATTGCAGACTGTCTCTTAAGAAATTCCTCAATTCATCGCTGTCCTCTACCAGCAAGATGATTGGCTTCTGTCCATTGTTACCGGCAATAGGAAGGGGAAGGGGCTGTTCATTTGTAACAGCAGCAGGTTGAATGGCTGAGAGCTCCAACGTTGCTGCATCCCGCTCCACCGCCGGCAATTGTTGTTCGTATTTGTAATGGATACTTTCCAGTCTTACCCCGGCTTCTTCATGATTCTGTTCCCATTGTTCTGCTGCTGCATAATCTGCCTGATCAACGGGCAGTTCAATAATGATCTCTGTTCCTTCGCTTCGTTCACTGTAAACCTTGATGCCGCCCTTATGCAGGGTTGTAAGGCTTTTTACAAAAGCCAGTCCTATACCTGATCCCAGGTGCGATTCACTGATCTTGTAATATCGCTCAAACAAATGGCGGATGCTCTCTTTTGAGATACCTATGCCATTGTCGGCTACCCGGATGTACAGACTTGTATGCGGTTTGTGTTCTCCGGGCAGCAATAATTCATTTCCGAACGATGGTTTGAAATGATCGAGACCGGTCAGCACCTCCAACGTGATCTGCCCGCCATCACTCGTGTATTTGAATGAATTGCTCACCAGGTTGAGCACTATCTTTTCCAGCACCTGCCTGTCGAACCACGCAACGGGCAACCCTTCCGGGATCTGCACGTTGAAGTTTATATTTTTCTGAATGGCAAGCTCACTGAACTCGTCAGACAGTTCCCTGAGAAAGAGACCGATATTGCCCGGCATTACTTTCAGTTCCAATGCGCCGGATTCCACTTTGCGGAAGTCCATCAGTTCATTAATGAGTCCGGTAAGACGGCTGATATTCCGGAAAATGATCTTGTAATGATGACTGGAAGCAGACCTCGGAGATTCCTTCTGTAACTGTTCCAGTGAACCGAAGATCAATGAAAGCGGTGTGCGGAACTCGTGACTGATATTGGTAAACAGTTGTAATTGCAGGCGATGTAATTCTTCTTTTTTCTGTTCTTCCAGTTTATGTAATTGTTGTCTTTGCCGGAAACGGTACCAGGAGATCACACCGTAGAACAGCACTGCAACCAGCAACAGTTTAAACCACCAGGTATTCCAGAATGGGGGATGGATGATGATCTCTACGCTCGTTCCCTGTTCATTCCACACACCATCATTATTGGCAGCTTTCACATGGAAGGTATAACTGCCCGGATCCAGGTTGGTGTAGGTTGCTTTGCGCTCATGCCCTACATAGTTCCAGTCTTTATCCCAGCCATCCAGTTTATAAGCATACTGGTTATTCTCAGTGGCCGTGTAATTCAGCGCAGCAAAGCTGATGCTGAAGGCTGTTTGATCGTAATTGAGCGTGATGCTTTTTGCCACGCTGATAGCTGCCTGCAAAGGTCCTTTTTCCGACGGCAGGATCGTTTGATTGAATACCTGCAATTCGGTCAGATAAACCGGTGGCAGAAAATCATTGGCCCGTATCTGCGCCGGGAAGAAGCTGTTGAAACCATTGATACCACCAAAGAACATTTCTCCTGACCGGGTTTGCAGATAGGCATTCGCCTCAAATTCCAGTCCCTGTAATCCATCCCCGGTATTGTATTTCTTGAACTGTCCGTTATCCGGATTGAAACGGGTAATGCCATTGGAAGTAGCGATCCAGAAATTACCGTTCCTGTCTTCCGTGATGCCTTTGATAAATTCTGTACTGAGACCGGCTTTATCGGTAAAAAGAGAAAAATTCTTCTTTTCAGCATCAAACAGGTAAAGTCCTACCTGCCCGATCCATAACCGTTTCTTACTATCGGTGAAGATCACCCGAAGATCAGGCAGCTTATCGATATTGTTGAAGTAATGCGTAAAACGTTTCAGCACCGGATCATAACAATTCAGCCCACCATCATCGCTACCGATCCAGAGATTACCTGCAGCATCTTCGCGCAGCGAAACAATATTATTGCCATTGAGGCGGGTTTGTGATTGCGGGTCCTGGATCACGCGGGTGAATTTCCGCGTCTTACGGTCAAACAAATGCAGGCCGCCATAGTAAGTAGCAACCCATAGCTGATGCGCCCGGTCTTCATAGATCTGCTGAATATAATTAGAGCTGATGGATCCCGGATCATTCGGGTTATGGGTGAAACGTGTAAATCGCCCGGTAGCCCTGTTGAACAGGTTCAGCCCACCGCCCCAGGTACCTGCCCATAAATTGCCCTCACTGTCTTCCATCACATGCAATACTTCATTGGAGCCGATACTGCCCGCATCATAAGGATTGTATTTATAATGTGTGAACTGGTTGCGGGTCCTGTCGAATTTATTGAGGCCGCCACCATCGGTTCCTATCCAGAGATCACCCTGGCTGTCCTCACAAAAAGCTTTTACATCATTATAACTAAGACTGTTACTGGAAAGCGTCTGCCGGTATAATCTGAATTTTTCGGTACCGGGTGTATAGAGGTTGATGCCACCCCGGTGCGTGCCGATCCAGAGGTTACCCTGGCTGTCTTCGAGCAATGCCGACACAGTACGTTGGGAAAGACTGGCGGGATCGCCTTCTTCATATTGATATCGCCAGAAATTATTGGCTGGCGGATTGAAGAGTTGCAAGCCGCCGTTGATACTTCCGATCCAGACATTACCCTGTTTATCGGACACGATGCACCTCACCTGGTTACTGCATAGACTGGAGGGATCGGTCTCGGTATGACGGTACCGGGTGGTCTGCTTACGCACCAGGTTGATCACAAACAGTCCATCATCTTCAGTACCTACCCAGATATTTCCCTGTTGGTCTTCATGAATGGCCCGGATGCTGAACAACTCATCTCCACCCGCAAGCGGGTAAATCTGGAACACATCCTGTAACGGATTGTATTGGTAGAGGCGCCTGCCCGTACCGATCCAGGTATTACGTTTGGTGTCTTCATATATTACCTGTACGGCTTCACCGGGTGAGAACTGTTCAATGGGAAAACGATCGAAGCCGGAACCATTGCTACGGATAAAGGTCAGACCGCCGGCGGCTGTGCCTGCCCAGAGTTTTCCTGTTCTGTCCTTAAATAAAGTATTCACCTGGTTGTTCGGCAGGCTCCGGGGTTTGGACGGATCATGCTTGAAGCGGGTGAACTGCTGCGAGTGTTCATCAAAACGGTTGAGGCCATTACTGGTACCCACCCATAAAACTTTATTACTGTCTTCCCCGATACTCTTTATATAATTATCACTGATGCTGCCGGGATTTTTGGGATCATACCGGTAAACGGTGAGCTGGTAACCATCATACCGGTTGAGGCCATCGCGGGTTCCGAACCAGAGGAAACCACGGCTATCCTGAAAAATACATTCAATAGTGCTGTTGCTGAGTCCCTGTTCATTTTGAATATGCTTGAAACTGATACCGGGCTGTTGTGCAAAAACGTCAGTATAGCCCAGGGGATGGAAAAGCAGGGTGGCCGCCAGCAGGAGGGAGCGGTACAGCAGTTGGCAATTGAGTCGGCAATCCAAAAACATAATCAGGACCAAAATAGGTTAAACTCCCGGGAAATAGCGCTGGTGTTCAACAAAAAGATGAATTGAACCAAAATTATGAACGGAGGAACTACCCGTTGATCCCCTTCATGCGCTAATATTGTTCCTGCTCAGCTTGCCTTGTTCAATACAATTTGCAGAGCATTCCGGGATCCTTTTTTTGCCATTCCCGGATAGTATCTTAAAATGCAACTAATGAAAAAAAGAGAACGATTGCGACATCTTGTCATTGCCTTATGCATCCTGTTCCTGGGCAATGCCGGATTCTCCCAACCAACTAACCGCACAGTTACCGGAACCATCAGTTCGTCCGACAGCCTCCCGCTCAGCGGCGCCACCATCAAGGTGAAAGAAACCGGAACAACCACCCGCACAGATGACAACGGCCGTTTCAGTATCAATGTCCCCGCTACACAGGTGATTTTGGAAGTCAGCTATGTAGGGTATGCTCCCGGCCGCATCGTTGTTACACCCACGGCCACTAATGTGAGCCTGGTGATGCAACAGCAAGCCAATAACAACCTGAACGAAGTGGTAGTGATCGGTTATGGCGCCACCCGTAAGAAAGATCTCACAGGCGCCGTTACCAGTATCACTGAAAAAGATTTCAATCCCGGCATCATGGGGTCACCCGAACAGCTGATCAACGGAAAGGCTGTCGGCGTACAGATCATGAGCAATAACGGGTCACCCAGTTCAGGGAATACCGTACGCATCCGTGGCGGTGCGTCCCTCAGCGCCAGCAATGATCCGCTGATCGTGGTGGATGGTGTGCCATTGGAGATCGGCGGCATCAGCGGAAACGGAAATAATTTCCTGGCCCTGCTGAACCCCAATGATATTGAATCCATCAATATCCTGAAAGATGCATCGGCCACAGCCATCTACGGTTCCCGTGCCTCCAACGGGGTGATGATCATCACTACAAAAAAAGGGTCGGGCGGTCCGCTGAAAGTGACTTTCAATTCACTCATCTCCCTGCAGACCGTTACCCGCACGCCGGATATGCTGTCTACCGAACAGTTCCGCAACCTGATCAATACTAAAGGATCGGATGCGCAGAAAGCATTGCTGGGAAATACATCCACCAAATGGACGGACCAGGTTTTTGAAAATGCCATCGGTAACGACAATAACCTCAGTGTTTCCGGTTCCATCGCAAAGAAACTTCCATTCCGCGCTTCTGTCGGATACCTGAACCAGGACGGTCTCCTCAAAACAGATAACCTCAAAAGAGTATCAGGCAGCCTGGTACTGAGCCCGAGTTTCTTCGACCGTCATCTTAAGATCGATATCAACCTCAAAGGTTCCGTCAATAAAAACAGTTTTGCCAACCAGGATGCGGTATGGTCCGCCACTGCATTCAATCCCACGCTTCCGGTCTATTCCGGAAAGGAAGGATTCGGTGGTTATTATGAGAGTATCGACAATACCGGAGTGCCAGTAGTGCGCGCATTGCGCAACCCGGTTGGACTGCTGGAACAGGAGTCGCACAAGAGCACTGTCCGCCGTGGCATTGCTACAGCTGAAGTGGATTACAAATTCCATTTCCTGCCTGAACTGCGCGCTCATGCTATCGTAGGTTATGATATCGCGGAAGGTGAAGGCTCCAACTTCGTACCTGAATACACTGCCGCACAATTTGTACGCGGTGGTATTCAGAATGTATACTCACAGAAAAAATCGAACAAGCTGTTCACGGCCTACCTTAATTACACGAAGAACCTGCCCGGTCTGAAGAGCAGGGTAGACCTCACAGCCGGTTATGATTACCAGAACTGGTTAGCCACCAACCCTGTGTTCACGGATTACAATGTAAAGGGAGATATACAATCAGTGTCTCCTGCGGATTCTCAGCGCCACGTGCTGCTTTCTTATTACAGCCGCCTGAACTATACGTTCAACAACAAATACCTGCTCACGGCCACTATCCGTCGCGATGGTACTTCGCGCTTCAACAAGGATAACCGTTGGGGAGTATTCCCCTCACTCGCCCTGGCCTGGAAGATCAAAGAAGAGAATTTCCTGATCAACAGCAACCTGATCAGCGATCTGAAACTCCGGGTAGGCTACGGCGTTACCGGACAGCAGGAAGGGATCGGTAACTATAGTTATTTACCGAATTATACCACCGGTAATGAGTTTGCCCGCTACCGTTTCGGCAACAGTTATTATCTCACCTACAGGCCGCAGGCTTATGTGTCAGACCTGAAATGGGAATCCACTACAGCCTGGAATGCAGGCCTGGACTTCGGTCTGTTTGATAACAAAGTGACCGGTACCCTGGATTATTATTACCGGGAAACTGAAGACCTGCTGGCTAATGTGTCAGTGCCTGCCGGTTCCAACCTCACCAACAATATCACTACCAACGTAGGAAATATCACCAGCAAAGGCCTGGAGCTCTCGCTGAACACCACGCTGATCAGCACCAATAAACTTACCTGGACCGTTGGCGCCAATGCTACCTGGCAGGATGTTAAGATCACCAATCTCACGCTGGTGCCTGACACCAGTTCTCCCGGCTCTTTCACCGGACCGGAAGTCGGCAGCAGGGGCTTGCAGATCTTCAGTCCGGGTTATGCTCCATACATGTTCTATATGTACAAACAAGTGTATGACGCCAAAGGCAAACCCATTGAAGGCATGTATGCAGATATCAACGGCGATGGTGTGATCAACGATAAGGATTTCTACCGCTATCATTCTCCCATGCCGAAATTCCTGCTGGGATTCAATACACAGGTCAACTACGGTAAATGGACCGCCAGCACGGTATTGCGCGCCAGTTTCGGCAACTACGTGTACAATAATGTACAGGCAAACCAGGGTAGCTGGGAAACCTTGCAGTACAATCCTTATGAGCTGATCAATTTGTCAGCCGATTATATGAATACAGGATTTACTGCCCGCCAGTTCTTCTCCGATTACTTTGTGCAGAATGCGTCCTTCCTGAAAATGGATAATATTTCCATCGGTTATAATTTCGGGAATATCTGGAAGAAAACAGCTAACCTCCGCGTAGGAGCGCTGGTGCAGAATGTATTCACCATCACAAAATACGATGGTGTGGATCCCGAGATCTCCAATGGATTCGACAATAGTTTCTATCCGCGTCCAAGGACTTTTTCTCTTAACCTCAACCTCACGTTTTAATTGAGAAGAAGAACCCAAAAATTGCATGCAATGAAAAAGATCAATCAATTATATACAGGGTTTGCACTGGCAATGATGCTGCTGATGAGCAGCTGTGTAAAAGACCTGGACCAGCAACCTTATGTACAGGAGACCTCCGCTTCCGTTTACGCAAAGGCAGAGAATTATAAAAGAGTGATGGCAAAAGTATATGCCTCACTGGCCGTAGGCGGGCAGGAGAAGGGAGATGGCAATGCCGATCTCTCCGGCAGGGCAGCCAATGCCTACCTGCGCATCTATTTCAACCTGCAGGAACTGCCTACCGATGAGGCAGTGTACACCTGGGGTGGAGGTGATGCCCTGAATCCTTTGCAATTCATCACCTGGAACACTACAGATGAATGGTCGGCTGCCATGTATTACAGGATACTGTATACAGTAGGGCTTTGCAATGAGTTCCTGCGTAATGCAACCGATGAGAAGATCAGTAAGTTCACACCTGCTGAAGTTGCCGAAATACAGGCGCAACGAAATGATGTACGTTTCATCAGGGCGGTGGCCTGGTCACATGCACTGGACCTTTTTGGTATTCCTCCCTTTGTTACTGAAACTGATCCGGTGGGCGCTTTCTTCCCCAGACAGATCAAGCGACCTGATCTTTTCAGTTATGTGGAGTCTGAGCTGAAAGAAGTGGCAGCAGCCCTTCCATCCCGTACACAAGCAGAAGCAGGAAGAGCCAGCAAAGGCGCTGCTTTTGCACTGCTTGCCAAACTGTACCTGAATGCAGAAGTGTACACAGGCACCGGCAAATATTCCGAATGTGTGGCTGCCGCCAATGAAGTGATCGCACAGGGATATACTTTAGAAGATACATACAGCAAACTGTTCAATGCCGATAACGACAAACGCACCAACGAGATCATCTTTGCCATTCAGCAGGATGGAATGAACACTACCAGCTGGGGAGGCACTACCTACCTGGTCTGCGGGCCGATCGTAGGTTCCATGAACGCTACCGAACGTGGCGTGCAATCAGGCTGGAGCAGTATCCGTACCACGCCTCAGTTTGTCAGCCTCTTCACTGACGTTACCGGTACCACCGACAGGAGAGCGCGTTTTCATACCGATGGACAATCCCTCGACATCAATGATGTTACCTTACAAACTGATGGATATGGCCTCACCAAATTCACCAACAAGACCGATGCCGGTGGCAATGGTTCCAATTATGCTGAAGGGCTGGTGGATACCGACTTTCCCATGCTGCGCCTTGCCGATGTATACCTCATGTATGCAGAGGCTGTATTACGTGGCGGCACCGGAGGAACAGCAACAGAAGCACTCGGATATGTAAACCAGATCCGCACCCGGGCATATGCAGGCAGCAATGCAGGCAATATCTCCCAGGGCGACCTCAACCTCAATTTCATCCTGGCGGAAAGAGGCCGCGAACTTTTCTGGGAATGTACACGTCGCACCGACCTGATCCGTTTCGGACGGTTCACCGGCAATACTTATTTATGGCAATGGAAAGGAGGCGTGAAAGCTGGTACTACGGTGAATCCACGTTACAATGTATTTCCTATTCCGGCTGCCGACCGTGCCGCCAATCCAAACCTGGAACAGAACAAGGATTATTGATCAATCAAACACTGAACAATGAGAAATTGTAAAAGATATATCATCGCACTGTTGTTGCCAATGCTGGTAATGACAGCCTGTAAAAAGGATGGCGATACTGTAACACTGGAATATATTTCCGGGAATGAGCTGGTGGCTTCAGCAACCGAACTGGTGCTGACCAATGCCACTGCTGGCACCAATGTGTACTCGCTTTCCTGGAGCAAGGACAGTATCCGCCTCTCCAAATACGGACTTGCCAATACTGCGCTCACCAATACATTACAGTTTGATACCGTCAGCAACTTCACGCACCCGAAAGAATCGGTGGAAACAGGCGTTCAGAAACTCTTTACCGGTACATCCCTGAATATGCTGGTACTGAGCATGGGCATGGCCCCGGAAGAAACAAAGACTATTTATATTCGTCTGAAAACATTAGTGGGGGCCAATCTTGAACCTCTGTACACGCCAACGGTAGCACTGAAAGTAACCACTTTCAACCTGGTATCCTTCCTGTACATGCCCGGCGATCTGAGTGGCGGCTGGAATAACTACACTACCAAACTTTGCTCACCCACCAGTGATGGTAAATACGAAGGGTATGTAAACGCTGCGCAGTGGAACAATTTCAAACTGGCCGAGCAATCCAATGGCTCTGGCGTGGTGTATGGTTCTGTCCCTAACGAATTGTATAAACTTGATCCGGGTGCCGCTCAGTGGAATATCTGGTTCGATGAAGGCGGATACTTTCTGCTGAAAGCAAATACCAACGATTTGACCTGGAGCAAAACGAAGATCAACTCATTCCATATCTCCGGTGATTTCAACGACTGGAGCACAACAGCCACTCCCATGACCTATGATGCAATCAATAAGGTGTGGACAGCCACCGCCAATTTTCAACCCGGTCAGTGGGGCAACAGTTTCCAGATCATTGCCAACAGCGATTGGGTGATTGTTTATGGCGATGAGGACGGTGACGGAAAGATCGGTGCCGGAGAAAAAGTATACCCCAGTGCAGGTACGCATACCGTTACAATGAACCTCAGCAATCCTGAAAAATACACGATCACCATACAGTAAATAATTTATGAAGTACCTGTTTCGATTTTTGCCGGCAGGGTTGATCCTGTTGACCGCTGCCTGCAATAAAAATGATAAGGATCCGGCTCCTGATACCACGGCACATGAGAAAGTTTTTTATGATTGGAAGAAGCTGGTTGTGGGAGCGGACCTGAGTGCGGTGAATATGGTACAGGCCAATGGCGGACGGTATGAAGATTCGGGCCGCGCCAAAGATCCGTACCTGCTGTTCAAACAGTATGGTTGCAACGCTGTAAGGTTAAGGCTCTTTCATAATCCTGCCGCTCCGGGCGGTTACAACGCTGAGGGATATTGCGGGCTCGAAGATGTGGTCCGCAGTATCCGTCGCGCCAAAACCCTGAACATGGCAGTGAACCTGGATTTCCATTATTCAGATACCTGGGCCGATCCCGGCGCACAGATCCCGCCCGCAGCCTGGGCAGGAAAGCCACTCAATGTATTGAAAGATTCCATTTACAATTACACCCTCAGCGTACTCAATCACCTGAAAGCACTGAACCTGGTACCGGAAATGGTACAGGTAGGCAATGAAACACAACCGGGCATGTTGTTGCCCGAAGGAAGGATCAATAATAATGATTTCTCCAACCTGGCAGTGCTGCTCAACAGCGGCATCAAAGCCGTTCGTGATTTCTCACAGACCAGCACCATCAAACCAATGATCATCCTGCATCCTGCCAGTGCACAGATCCAGCAATGGTGGTTCAATGGCATCAAAGGGGCAGGGGTGACCGATTATGATATCATCGGCATCTCTTATTATGAAGAATGGACCACAGTAAAACTGGATGCATTGAAGACCCTGATCGGCCAACTCAAATCAACCTTCAACAAACAGGTGCTTGTAGTAGAGACCAACTACCAGTGGACAAAAGCATCACAGGATGGAGTGGTATACAAGGAACCTGTTACTATCAATGGATTTGCAATCAGTCCGGATGGACAGCTTGCCTATCACAAAGCCCTTACCCAGACCATTATCGATGGGGGTGGCATGGGCATCATGGTGTGGGAGCCGGCCTGGATCAGCAATGCGCAAAGCTGGGGACAGGAACTGATTGCCTTTTTCGACTTCACCGGCAAATCCCTGCCCGGTCTGCAGTTCATGCATCAACCCTATAAATTTTAAGCAAGCGCTCACTTACGTAATACATACCTGATGAAATATTTTTGCTGGATTATGATGTTGTGCTGTATGACGGCACAGGTAGCTTATGCCCAGAAGATCCCTTTCAGTGATCAGTGGCAGTTTAGTAAAGCGGAAAAACAGGGGTTAAACCCGCTGTTGATGAATCCGGGAAATGCCGGCATTCCCGGAAGTTCCTGGGAAACCGTCAACCTGCCGCATACCGCTAACCTGGAACCACTGGTGATAAAGTCTCAATGGGTGGGCCTTAGCTGGTACAGGAAAACATTCACCGCAAAAAAGGAATGGCGCAATAAACAGGTGATGCTGCATTTTGAAGGAGCCATGCAGACTGCTACCGTTTATCTCAATGGTAAAGAGTTGCTCACGCATACCGGTGGCTATCTTCCTTTTACGATCAATATTTCATCATCGTTATTATTTGATGGAAACAATGAACTGCTGGTCAAACTCGATAACCAGGATAATCCGGCAGTGCCTCCGGGTAAGCCGCTGAAAGAACTGGACTTCTGTTATTACAGTGGCATTTACAGGAATGTATGGCTTGAAATCAAGAACGATCTTTTTATCACAGATCCGGTAATGGAAGCCATTCCCGCAGGTGGCGGACTGCATGTATGGTATACGGATATTTCTGAAAAAAATGCAACTGTTCAGGTTGCTACACATATCCGTAATGCCGGCAATAAGACTTCTGAATATGAACTGCAATGGCAGTTACTGGATAAGCAGGGAAGGATTGTGGCCAATGCATCCAGCAAAGGCCTGAAACTGGCTCCAGGAACGGCATCTCAAACAACCGCCAGGCTCAATGTGAAAGCTCCGCAGCTCTGGCATCCTGAAACCCCCAATCTGTACACGTTAAAAGTACAGGTGAAAAAGGGAACTGTATTGCAGGAAGAAAAAAAGATCCGTATCGGGATCCGTCAGTTTGAATTACGTGATGGAAAATTCCATGTGAATGGTAAACCGGTCTTATTTCGAGGTACCAACCGTCACCAGGAATATCCTTATATTGGCAATGCTTTATCCGATAACGCACAGTACCGTGATGCCGTAAAAATAAAAGAGGCGGGCTTCAATATCGTACGTTTATCCCACTACCCGCAGGCAGATGCATTCATGGATGCCTGCGATGAACTGGGATTGCTTACTATTGCTGCTATCCCGGGCTGGCAGTTCATCGGCAACGATACGTTCATGGCGCATGCCTACAAAGATGCACAGGAGCTTATGCGCCGCGACAGGAACCATGCATCCGTTGCTATCTGGGAGCTTTCACTCAACGAAACGGCCATGCCTGATACATTCATGGAACGAATGGTGGCCATTGCAAAAGAAGAGTCGCCCGCATCCCCGGTAATTACCGGCGGCTGGATAGACAGGTATTATGATATCTTCTTTCCCGCACGTCAGCATGGAAAATTCCCTGATTACTGGAAAAAGTATACAGGAAAAATGCCGCTGTTCACGGCTGAGTATGGAGACTGGGAATATTACGCCCAGGATGCCGGCCTCAACCAGGCCGGTTATTCCGGTCTGAAGGGCAACGAGCGCAGCAGCCGGCAATTAAGGGGAGATGGTGAAAAACGATTGCAGCAGCAGGCCCTCAATTACCAGGAAGCGCATAACGACAATTTACAGCAACCCCATCTCGGAGACGCCAACTGGCTCATGTTCGACTACAACCGTGGTTATTCTCCCGATATCGAATCTTCAGGCATCATGGACCTGTTCAGGCTGCCTAAGTTCTCGTACTACTTCTATAAAAGTCAGACGGGGACAGGCATACAACCGATGGTGAGCATCGCCACCTGGTGGAATGAACTATCCAATCCTTCTGCTATAAAAATATACAGCAACTGTGAGGAAGTGGCACTTTACCTGAACGGCAAACTGCTGGAAAAGAAAAAAGCGGACCGTGACCGGATCTCCGGCAACCTGAAGTATCCACCCTTCATTTTCTCCCTGGATACATTCATCCCCGGTGAATTAAAAGCAATTGGCTATATTGGAAACAAAGAGGTCACGGTGGATAAGGTAACCACCGCCGGAAAACCCGCTGCTATTCAGCTTCGCTGGGACCGCAGTGGTCGGGATCTGAAGGCTGATGGCGCAGACAAGGTATTTGTGTATGCCACAATCGTTGACAGCAAAGGACATCCCTGTTACGCCTCCAATGCCACAGTTACCTATTCAGTAACCGGTAATGGACAGCTGATCGGGAACCCGGCAGTGCAGGCCGAAGCAGGCATTGCAACGGTACTGTTGCAGTCGTCCACAAAACCCGGCAATATCAATATCACAGCAACAGGTAAGGGACTTACATCCCAGACCATTACTATCCGTTCCCAACCATAATTTCTTATCATGCGCGTATCCCTTATAGTAATCTTACTTTCTTTTTCTTTCCCTTTGCTTGCTCAGCAGGATCTCTTATTCGTAGACGAACAGGGTGTGTTACGGAGGAAAGCGGATCAGAAAGAACAGGCTTTTTTCGGGGTGAACTATACGCTTCCATTTGCCTATGCCTACCGGCATGTAAAAGCCATGGGATTGAACCCGGAACAGGTGATAGATGCAGATGTGTATCATTTTGCCCGCCTGGGACTGGATGCATTCAGGGTACATGTATGGGATACGGAGATCTCCGATGGAGAAGGCAACCTGCTGAACAATGAACATCTTCGTCTCTTTGACTATCTCATCAAAAAACTGAAAGAAAGGAATATTCGCATACTCATCACACCCATTGCCTACTGGGGCAATGGGTATCCCGATAAGAACGAGCGTACAAAGGGCTTCTCTGATAAATTCAATTATCATAAAAAGAAACTGGTCACCAACGATTCGGCCATTGCCGCCCAGGTGAATTACATCAAACAATTACTGCTGCATATAAATCCCTACACTAAATTGTCGTACCGTGATGATCCATCCATTATTGCCTGCGAGATCAACAATGAACCTGACCACGGAGAGAATGACCGTCAGACAACTGAATATATCGATCGTATGGCCGATGCTGTGCGCAGCATTCAATGGAAGAAACCCGTCTTTTATAATATCTCACAGGCTTACAGGAATGAAGATGCGTTTCTTGCAGCAAAGGTGGATGGACTGACTTACCAATGGTATTCAAACGGACTGGTGGCCAATCATACCACGCCGGGTAATACATTGCCGTATGTAGACAAATATATATTCACGTATAAAGACAGACCGGGCTTTGCCAGTAAGGCCAGGATCGTGTATGAATTCGATGCGGCCGATGTACGGAGTACCTACATGTATCCCGCCATGGCCCGCAGTTTCCGCTCGGCAGGGTTTCAATGGGCAACACAGTTTGCCTGGGATCCCACACCACTGGCTTATGCCAATACGGAGTACCAGACTCATTACCTCAACCTCAGTTACACTCCGGCTAAAGCCATCAGTTTCCTGATAGCAGGTAAGGTCTTTCATCACGTACCCCGTTATAAAAATTTTGGTGGTTTTCCTGCTGATACAACATTTGAAGAGTTCAGGGTTTCTTATAAAGAAAACCTGAGCGAATTGAATACAGATACCGCTTTCTATTATTCCAACAATACCGGCACCATGCCAAAATCGCCTGCAAAACTGAAACATATAGCAGGAGTAGACAATTCACCGGTGGTGAACTATGCTGGCACAGGTGCTTATTTCCTGGATCAGGTGGTTCCCGGTGTATGGAGACTGGAACTGATGCCTGATGCAGTAACGATGAAAGATCCGTTTACGGATGCAGCGCTGAACGATACAGCCACCTATATCATCTGGCAAAAGCATCGTATGCAATTGCAATTGCCGGACCTGGGAAAACAATTCCGGGTAATACAACTGAATAAGGAAAACAAGTTCTCAGGAAGTAATTCCGATGATGGTGGTTTTGTAACCGGGCCGGGCACCTACCTGCTCACCGCAAAAGAAGTAAACCTCTCTTCATTGAAACTGAAGATGCCGATTGGTATGAAGGAGTTTTATGCACCTGCATCCATGCAGTTGCCCGCAACGAAAATATTTGCTGAAACACCCCGGGAACACACAGCGGGTCTGCCTTTGAAGCTGACAGTGTCAGCCTTGCCAATGCCAGAAGGAGAGGAACTTCAACTCGAAGTAAATGGCAACAAGCTGCCTCTTGTAAAACAATCTGCATACAACTATGAAGTTGTCATACCAGCCGCCCAGGTGAAAGAAGGTGATATGCAGTTGGCCGTCAGCCTGAAAAGCAATGGTATTGTTATCAAAGTGTTGAAATCAGTACGTGTAATAAACCGCGCACAAAAATATGAGCTGTTCAACGCAGCACAAATACAAAAAGATTCTTTACTCAACTCATGGTGGCGCATCAAGAAATTCCCCGACTGGAACAAGAGAACGCATTATGATTTTGTAACGAAAGGAGAAAATGCAGCAACCTATCAGGTCAGCGCAGATACCTTCAATTTCGATATTCCATTTATCGGCTGGCAGTATAGTTGTAATATGCCTGCATTTACGGAACAGCTGCGGGACAATAAAGCCTGTTCAACCGTTAAACTGCGAGGCTCGGCAGCAATTGGTCAGAAAGCTGTCATCCGCCTGATCCTCGTAGACAGAGATGCACATTCCTACAGCCATACCCTTACCCTGGATGGAACTGACAGCACCTACGACCTGCCTGTATCCTCTTTTACCAGGAGCCCGTTCTTGCTGGTTCCCAGGCCATACCCGATGTTCCTGCCTCTCTGGTTCATGAGCAATGCTACAGCTCCGCTTCAGATTTCAGCCATAGAAAAAATTCAGGTAGTGTATATGCCGGAAGAAAACCCTGGAGTTACCGGTCCTCAGGGGTATGCTATCGAAGCGGTCTGGGCCGAATAAAAATGAGCAGTAATACTCATTTCCAATGAGGTCTTCATAAACTACCTTGGTATGGTAAATGAAAAAACCATGCTCAAAAGTATTGTGCCACTAAGCATTTTCATTGCCAGCAGCCAGGCAGCCGCTCAGATACCGGACTCTCTCGTCAATCATATAGATAGTTGCCTGGCCATCCTCCAACAACATTCCCTGTATTCGAAGCGGGTGAACTGGCCGTCTGTGAAAGCAGCTGTATTGAGCCAGATCAAATTGCCAGCTACCAAAGAACAGCTCTCCGGCCCGCTTCACATTGCATTCGATGCATTGGGAGATAAGCATGCTGTTTATTATCACTATGCCGATGAATACAAAATTCAGAATCCATCACTATATGCCAGGTATTCTGACTCCATCCGTGCCGCCTGGTTGAAGGGGCCCCGGATTTCCGGCGAAAAGATCGGCGCGATGGCCTATGTCCGGGTACCATATATGGGGGTTACAAAGCAGGTGGACATAGACGGTATGGCCAACTGGTTATACAGAACAGTTGCTGACCTGCAACTCCAAAATCCTTCGGGCTGGATCATTGACCTGCGCCTCAATGGTGGAGGAAATGTTATTCCGATGCTGGCAGGCCTGGCGCCGTTTTTCAAGGATGGGGTGGTAAGCTATTATCTCGATAAGGATGGAAATGCTTCAGGTAAATCTTCATTTCAGAATGGGGAACTGTTCATCGATGGAACAAAGGCCTGTACAATCAACAATAAGAACGTAAACATAAGTTCAGCGCCGGTAGCAGTATTGATTGGGCCAGGCACGGCCAGTTCCGGAGAGATCACTGCAGCTGTATTCAGGCAAAGGCCCTGCACGAAATTATTTGGTGAAAGCTCAGCCGGGCTGGCCAATTCCACCCAGGGGTTCTTATTGGGAAAGGATGTGTATTTCCTGATTTCCACCTCCAGGATCGGTAATAAAAACAAAAAGCCTTTACCTGAAATAGTCATACCTGACGTGCCGGTGAAAGGCAATGATGCTTTCGGAAGCATTGAAAAAGACATCACTGTACAAAGAGCCATCAAATGGCTGAACAGTAAAAAATAGTCCCTTTTAAATATTTGTCTTCTTTTCTGATAAAAAATTTATCTTTAGTTCACTTGAATGATCCTGTGCAGCCCTGCATTCCATTCTACTATTAAAATACCGTGAGTTTCGATCGTTGACCTGTAAGAGCAGGTTTTTTAGATTATTTACGATTTTTAACCCTCATCCATACACAATGGGCATGCAAACGGATACTTCAGAAGTTGTTACAAACGGGATAGTATTCAATAAAGTGTTCAACAGGATTTCCGGCCGCTTAAAAAGAATGACAGCCTCAAAAGGTGCATTCCATCTCAGCAGGTGGCGTCATATCCTCATCAGGCTGAAGTCGGAATCCACTTCAAATTCCATTTCCTTCAAAGGTGCAAAACTCAGGTACAGGAACCCCGACGAATTCCTCACCATCCACCGTGAAATATTCACCGAACATTCATACCGCTTCGTTGCTGCCTGCGACCAACCATTGATCCTGGATTGCGGATCTCATTTCGGAATGGCAATCGTTTACTGGAAGAACTTATACCCCGGCGCAAAAATAATCGCCTTTGAACCTGACCCTTCCAATTTTGAAATGCTGAAATCCAATACCGGATCATTAGGTAATATCGAGTATCAGAATAAGGCTGTATGGGTGCACGATGGCATCATTGAATTTGAAGACAAAGGCAACTGGGGCAGTAAAATTGTGGAAGGCGGATCCAGTGAATCAAAAACCATTAAAGTGCCCTGCGTGAAATTATCCAGCTTCATTCAGAACCGTAAGATCGATTTCCTGAAGCTGGATATAGAAGGTGCCGAATATGAAGTATTGAAAGATATTGCCCCATTGCTCTCCAATGTTGAAAACCTTTTTCTCGAATATCACGGCTCTGTGAAAGAGAATTACAAACTGGAAGAATTGCTCGCCCTGATCCGCTCCGCGGGTTTCTCTTATTATATCAAGGAAGCAGCACAGGTATTGAACCAGCCTTTTGTGGAGAAGTTCAACAAAGATGCAGGGTTCGATATCCAACTGAATATTTTCTGCTACAGAATGTAACCACTGCTGCCGGCTATTTCTCTGTAGGCATACGGTCCGTTTGCCCTTTTTTCCTTTTGAACCTGTATACGATACTGCCTGTGCAGATCACTCCCTTTTGCTGAAAACGGGAATACAGGGAATATTCCGGTGTATCCATTTCCTGCTCGTAAATATTTGAGTTGAAAATATTGTTCAGGCTGAAGGATACCGTCATCCGGTCTTTGAGCAGGTCTCTGGATACTCCAATATTGGCCCGGTATTGCGCCGATACAGTAACCTGAACCTCTTCTCTTTTACCCCGGTAATTAAGGCTTGCATCCACATTCAGCACTTTGGGAAAGCGCATACTGGTGCGCACTGTAGTAAACCAGGTGGTATTGTCTGCCGTATATGATTTACCGGCATATTCACCTCGAAGGGAAAAAGTATACCAGTTGATATCCCACGACAGCCGCCACCAGGTAAAAGGATTGTAAGTGGTTGTCATTTCCATTCCATACCGTTTTTCCTTACCCATATTGGCCCAGGTCCTGATAAAATTCCCATCGCTCACCGGTTCTATCACTGCTCCAAAGTAATTGCTGGAGTACTGATAATAGATCCCGGGATTTACGCTCAGCTTATCTGTTTTCTTCAGCAGGGCCAGTTCGAGGGCATTGGTATACATAGGATCGATATCCGGGTTACCGCGTTGCAGGAAACGCTGATCAGACAGGCCGGAAAAAGTATTCAGCTGCCAGAACCTGGGCCGGTTGATCCTCCTGCTGTAACTTCCCTGAACACTCCAGCCATCCTTTAAATCATACTGTGCATGAACGGTAGGGAAGAGGTTGAGATATTCTTTTCGTTTGTTCAGGGTCTGTTCACGGTCACGGATATGAATATCCGATAATTCGCTGCGTAATCCCAGCTGAAATCCCAGCTGCTTCCATTTACCACTATATTGTGAATACGCTGCATATATGTCCTCATCATAAAACAGCTTATTGTTGTTGCCTGGCAATAATTTGCCATTCTGTGTGGCTGAATACTCGCTCCGGATGGCGCGCCATTGCCCGCGGATACCCATCTCCAACTGACCGGATTTCAAAGGTAATTTGAGATCACTCTGTAAGTACAGGTCCCTGCTGCTTTCAATATCACGGGTGATGATATTCAGCAGGTCTGATCCACCGCGGTTGTTGAATTGTTCGATCTGCTGGTTCTCGTCATCGTTCCAGAAATCATACTGGATATAGGTCGTCCATTTTTTACCCGGTTTTTTAAAGGTTTTGGTGTAATTCAATTCCAGCTCATTGAAAATTTGTGGCTCCTGGTAGTCTTCAGTGCGACTAACACTACTATCACTTGTTCCATGTGCATTGAAGTAATTATAAAGAAAGCTGGTGATATTGTAATTGCGGATACTGGTCCGGTAAAAACTGGCAGTGACCGTATTCTGCTCATTCAAATACAGGTCTGTACCGATGTAGAAATTCATGTTTTTGGTATTCAATGATGAGCGGTTGGTCTGAAGAAGTTCATTGAAAGGCCGCTTATTGATACGGACAAGATCTTCAGCAAACAGCAATTCCTGGTCCCGCACTCCGATATTGGTAAAGATATTTACATGCTTTGTTTTATAGCTGGCATTGAGGTTGGCACTGTTATTCCTGGGATTGGCCACCGCAGCTTGCAATGAAGCATTGAAGCCCAGCGATGCGTTTTTTTTGAGGATGATATTGATGATGCCAGCGCTGCCCTGCGATTCATAGGCAGCCCCTGGATTGGTGATCACTTCGATCTTTTCGATACTGGCTGCCTGCAATTGCGATAAACCATTGTTCTGGGTAAGCATGGAAGGTTTTCCATTGATCAGCACTCTCACATTTGGGTTGTTTCGCAAGGATACATTTCCCTGCATATCCACATTAACGGAAGGCGTATTGTTCAGGATATCATTTGCATTACCACCTCTCGATAAAATATCCTTGCCTACATTGAACACCTTTTTGTCGGGTTTCAATTCCATGCCTGATTTCTCTCCCTGTACCAGGACGGTCTTGAGTGTGTTGACGCTGTCAGCTTTTCTGGCAGCGGTATCTATCCTGCCTTTCGGCACAATGGTTTGGCTGAGTGCCGCTATTGCCAGCGCAAGACAAACCGGGAGCAGTAATATTGATTTCATTTTTTCAGGAGTTTTTTCAAATCTGCCTCTTTTCAGGAGGCCATTCCAGGCAGATCGACCAACAGGGGAGTACGGATCACAGAGAGCTGATATCTGGAAGAACCAGGGCCCGGATGCTGCAAAGCCCTTTTGGGATGCGGAACAGCCAATTTGGTCGACCGGCTGCCTGACATGATAGAAAGTTTAATACTTTTATGACCATGCCTTTTATTGAAAGATTCATACAATTCATCCGAAAATACCGCGTGCTGGCGCATTCCACCTACTGGGTCTGCGTGTACCTCCTTTCCATGGCACGGTATAACAGCAATATCAGCCCGGGACATACATTCAGCGAGGAATTGCTCAACAGCCTGCTCTTTGTAGGGTTTGCCGCCATTACCTCTTATTTTCTGGCCTATTTTGTATTGCCGAGGTTGCTGGCAGGCAAGCGTATCGTGTTGACGCTTGTTTCATCTGTGGTAGTGCTCTACCTGATCATGGTATTTTCCAGACTGAGCGTGGTGTATTTCCTGGAACCGCTTATCCGCCCCAAACCATTCGCTCAGGAATCAGTACTGGAAATTTTCACTGATCTCGAATACCTCTTCTGGAATTATTTCATTCATGCCTTTTCATTTGCCTTCGTTTTTGTGTTCATCAAATTGCTGCAAGACCAGTACGTGGTGAACAAGCGGGCGATGGACCTGGAAAAACAGAAAGCGGATATAGAACTGATGGCCCTGAAAGCACAGCTCAATCCGCATTTCCTGTTCAATACTCTCAATAATATCTATTCGCTTTCCATCATGCAGTCGCCACAAACCTCCCCGGCCATTGCACGTTTATCGGAAATACTGGATACATTGCTGTACCGTTCCGGCAAAATGTTTGTGCCGGTTTCGCAGGAGATCACCTTGTTGCAGAATTATATTGAACTGGAAAAACTGCGGTACGATGAGCGGCTGGCCATTTCATTCGATCACCAGGTGGAAAAGGATGTGGAGATAGCGCCGTTGATCCTGTTATCGCTGACAGAGAACGCTTTCAAACATGGGGCAGGAGAGGATGCAGGAACACCGGAAATCAGTATCAGGTTGCATCAGCAGCGCAACAGGCTTATCTTTGAGATCAGTAATACTTTCAAGGTAAAGGTGGACCAGCAGCTGGGCATCGGTCTTGAAAATATCCGCAAGCAGCTTGCGCTTGTGTACCCGGAAACACATTCATTTGAAACAGTTGCAGCACAGCGCGTATTTACTGCGAGACTGGAGTTGCGTTTAATCCAGCAAACGTGAAAATAAAATGTCTGATCGCCGATGACGAGCCACTGGCAATTGCTTTATTGCAGAACCATATCGCGCAGCTGAGTGCACTGGAAGTGGTGGGCACCTGCTCCAATGCGGTACAGGCGGCACAGGAACTGCGCAGCAAGCAGGTTGATCTTCTTTTCCTGGACATAAAAATGCCGCAGATCACCGGGATTGAATTCCTTAAATCCCTGCGCCAGCCGCCAGCCGTGATCTTCACCACTGCTTACCGGGAATATGCGCTGGAAGGTTATGAACTGGACATTGTGGACTACCTGCTCAAGCCCATTACTTTTGAGAGGTTCTTCAAAGCCGTGGAGCGGTATTACTCTTATTACTCTCCGAAAGAAATGCAGCTGACGCCGGCAGCCAGCGCGCCTCAGCAGGATCATATTTTCATCAAGACCGGTAACAAGTACAATAAGATACCGGCCAGCGAGATACTGTATATTGAAAGTGTAAAAGATTATGTGGTGTTACATCGCACGGATGGCAGTACATTTATGGCTAAATACAAGATCGGTGATATGGAAACGGAAGTGAAGGATAAACGCTTCCTGAGGATCCATCGCTCTTTTATTGTCAACCTGGGCAAGGTAACGGCCTTTACTTTGCAGGATGTACAGATCGGAAAACTGGAACTTCCGGTAGGCAACAGTTACAGGGATTCTGTATTCAAAGTGCTGAAGGATGGCCTGTAAGTGACAGACTTATTCCGATATGCTGGTGGAGATCATTGCAGACCATCCCAATATCAGGTTTGAGACAGATCCCTCCCTATAAATCTTTCTTTCCCCAGCAGGAAGTTGATGGCCTTCTCAATATTCTTTTCCAGGCTTTCCTGTGTTTTCAGTTTCGACAGGTATTTTACGATCTCATTCTGCGTGGACTTATTCAGTTGAGCGAAGATCTTACTGGCTTCATTATTTGCTTTCAGCGCTTTTGTAAAGGCGGGAGGGGCTTCGATGGTTCTTGGTTCCGGATCAAATTCAATGCTCAGTTCAAGGCGCTCTCCAATCCTTTCCGGTGACTTTTTCAGCATGCTTGTATTGATATATAAACGCCATTGCTCCTGGTGCCTGACCAGGCTCTGTCTGTAAGGTGAACCGTTAACCGTTCCCCGTACGGGGATAGGGCTGCGGTCTTTGCCAGCCTGTCTGAAAACCGCTGTCAGGGCCTTTTTTGGCAGGAATACAAAGGGATTGATGCCGATGATATCGAGCTTTGCTTTAAAGGTGATGGATTTGTTTTCCTGCATTAATGCAATATTCAGACAAAAAAATGTAAAAATGCATTTCGTCTGGCAGCGTCTTTACCATCTTATTTTGGGTGGGTTTGTGCTGTCTGATGGAAACTGGTAAAAGCTGGTTGTGTCTATAGGAAAACCGTTTTCCGCTGATTCTTTTCTTTCTCTTTCCAGCCAGGGTTTTACAACGCGCAGCATCTTACTGTAATGTTCACAGGTATTCTTTTCAATAACTTCGTAGAGATGCTGGCGCAACCTGAAAGTATCTGCCGGGAAACAGGGGACCAGTGGATCCTGAAAAAGGATCTTTTCCAGGATCGCCGCACTTTCTTCAGAACGGTAGGATGCCAGTGCGCTTACATAGGAGAGTGCGTTTTCCGTAGTATTCCTTTCAAAATCTTTTTTACAGAAATTTCTGTAATACCCTCCGGGGAAGTATTTTTTAAGCATAGCAAAATAGAACGGGTCCTGGTATAGCTCCATGATCCCGAATGCATTTGCATCCAGTTCATGTCTTGACTGATACAAGGCATTATGCAGGAAACCGGTGTCTGATATTTTTTTATAGCCTGCCAGGTGTAACAGGGCTTCTGACCTGAATTTCATCAATGTTTCCTTTTCTGCCATTTTCCTCACAAAAGGATAATGTGCTTCGGTCAGTGTTGTTTTATGAAGGGCTTCATAAGCGCTCTGCAGGTAATTGTGATCCCTGATGATCTTTTCAACGGTCCGGTTTTTCTCTTCTTCCGTGTACCATTTATATTCCTTCACCATAAAATCACTGACTGTAATAAAGGTAAAGCTGGCGCATTGATAATACCAGTTCACATAGGCGGTATCATCCAGGTGTTGCATCATGATGCTGTAGTGGTCAAGGTGATGACGGTTACAGAGTATATCCAGCGCCAGTGAACGCAGGATGGGGTGCTCCGACAGGGCGAGTCTTTTACAATCATTATCGCTGATCTGCATCCGGATATTGCCCGCCGACTCATAGGATGGGGACCCGATAAAACCATAGTTCACAATTTTCCTGAGATCCGTACGGAGGCTATCCGGGAAATCCCTGATGGTATAAGGGTATTTTGTTGCAGAACCTGGCGTGCAAGCCAGTAGAGTGCACAGGAAGATTGACAGCAACAGGTATTTCACGGTGATGTTTTTGGTTTAACTGAGATGCAGCAACACCCGGATTTCCTAAAAAACAGTTGCATTTTTGTCAAATCCTTAGACAACTTCAATAGTAGCAGCCTGATTTTCACCTGTTTTTATGTATTTTCGATCAAACCCTCATCTTAGTGCTCATGAAAAGAATTTTATACACCCTTCTTATCCTCTCAGTAGCCGCAACAAGTTGCCAGAAAGATATCAGTGGCGAATTGCCCGATGATGCTGCAGCCAGCAAAGACAGTTATCAGCCAACCTCCAAAGGCAGTTACTGGAAATACAGACAGACAGGCCTGTTTGCCGGAGATTATGATATGGTTTCTACCGGGCAGACCCAAACGATCGATGGTATCGTATTCACCTCATTCACTAATGGTGCCGGCGGAGCAGCCAGTCAGATGATGCTGGGAAAAAAAGGCCCGAACTATTACCTGCGCGTGGCGGGCAGTTCCCCAAACTCGGGCGCTCCATTTGATCTTACCCAGCTTTACCTGAACGAAACCGAAGCAGTTGGCTTTAAGTGGGATTTTACAGGCGGGCATGGAAATGGATTCACCGCAAAAACACCCGGAGAAATAATAGAAAAAGGCATTACCCTCACAGTTCAGGGCAAAACATATAAAGATGTGATCCATACCAGGATCAAGCTCCAGTACCAGATGCCTGCTCCCATCGGTCTGATGGAAACACTCACCTACGACTATTATGTGGCAAAAGGAGTGGGAATGATCAGGATCGATTCTGAAGGAGATCCCATCTGGACTCCCGGTGTATCATCCACCTCAGAACTGATCGAGTACAGCATCAAATAAGCTTCGCCTGGGCTGGCCCGGCTTTTATGTACATTTGTATATGAACACTACCAAATCCGATTCCACTCCGGCCCGTGGCTGGCAGGAAAAATTGCACGAGGTAATTTACGAATCTGAAAAACCTGAAGGCAAGGCATTTGATATTGCCCTGCTTGCCTGCATTCTCATCAGCATATTTGTGGTGATCCTGGATAGTGTGGACAGGCTGCATATCAAATACGGAGATTTGTTTTATACGCTGGAATGGGTGTTCACCGTGATCTTCACCATCGAGTATATCCTGCGGCTCATCTGTATCCGAAAGCCCATGAAATACGTGTTGAGCTTGCTGGGCATCATCGATCTGCTTGCCATTGTTCCCAGTTATCTCAGCTTCATATTCGCCGGGGCGCAATCGTTACTGGTGTTCCGCGCATTACGCCTGCTGCGTGTGTTCCGGATCTTCAGACTGGCGCATTTCGTTTCAGAACTGCGTTTTCTTTCCACCTCCGTGATCAATAGCCTCCGGAAGATCAGCATTTTCATATTATTTGTGCTGGTGATCGTAGTGATCCTGGGCTCCATCATCTACCTGGTAGAAGGACCTGAGCACGGATTTACCAGCATTCCCCAATCCATCTACTGGGCCATCGTTACCATCACCACCGTAGGCTATGGTGATATTGCACCTGCCACACCGCTGGGCAAGGTGATCGCCAGTTTCATCATGCTGCTTGGTTACGGGATCATAGCCGTGCCAACAGGCATCGTTACCACAGAAATGGCCCTGGCTGCAAAGCAGCGCGTGCAGGGCAACAGCGCCTGTCCCAATTGCGGCCGCGAGGGACACGACAGAGATGCCAAATTCTGCAAATACTGCGGATCCAAACTCGATTAACTGATCGTATCTTGCGCTCCTGTACCTATGTATACAAAAGAAGAAATTTCCAAACTGAAACAGGCATTCTGGACCGCCTTCGGTAAATACATGCAGCCCATCTCTTCTGCAAACGGACTGCCTGTGAACTGGATGAATTACAAGACCGGCATCAATGGCATCAGCTTCAAAATGAATGCAGAACGGGATCATGCCGTGATTATGATCCAGCTGAATCATAATAATAAGAATATCCGGCAGGTGCAGTACCAACAGTTCTTACAGCTCAAGTCCATGCTGACGGAAACATTGGGGGAAGATGACTGGATCTGGCGAGAAGAAGAGACGGACTGGTTCGGTAAGCAGACCAGCTCCATCAGTAAACTCATTGAAGAAGTGAACGTGCTGGACCAGCGATCATGGCCTGAGATCATTTCTTTCTTCAAGCCTCGCATCATGGCCCTCGATGAATTCTGGAATATGGCAAATCATGCATTTGAATAATGATGCAATCAATTTTTCTGTATATTCGTTTCCCGTATCAGTTCCCCCTTTTCCAAATACTGCTTATACTCTGTAATCTGCCAATTGCACCCGGTGCAATGAATCGAAATTGCTTCGCGAATCTGCTCCCGATTTATTCCGGTATGATCCGGCTCTGACGATGCTATGCCTTGCTGAAAACTGTTCCTGTATGACGAATAGCGTTTCTTCAACCATAATCATAACTTAAAATCGACTCAAAATGGACAAGATCAAAGTGAAAGACGGTACCGAGATTTACTTTAAAGATTGGGGCACAGGACAACCAATTGTGTTCCATCATGGATGGCCTTTATCTGCAGACGACTGGGACGCACAGATGTATTTCTTCCTTGAACAGGGTTACAGGGTAATTGCGCACGACAGGCGCGGACATGGCAGGTCCACACAGACCATTATTGGTCATGATATGGATACTTACGCATCCGATGTGGCAGAACTGGTGAAGGCGCTTGGATTGAAAGACACGATCCATGTGGGCCATTCAACCGGTGGAGGTGAAGCCATCCGATATGTGAACAAATTCGGTAAAGGGATCGCTGCAAGGGCAGTACTGATCAGCGCGGTGCCGCCTGTGATGGTAAAGTCGGCTTCAAACCCGGGCGGAGTGGACATTTCCGTATTCGATGATATCAGGAATAATACCGCG
Source organism: Pseudobacter sp. (assembly GCF_051955275.1). Taxonomy (NCBI): domain Bacteria; kingdom Pseudomonadati; phylum Bacteroidota; class Chitinophagia; order Chitinophagales; family Chitinophagaceae; genus Pseudobacter; species Pseudobacter sp. The sequence continues at coordinate 26,899 of NZ_JBQCGW010000314.1, forward strand.
AAGAACAGACAGCAGTTCTACCAGGATCTCACCGTTCCTTTTTATGGATACAACCGTCCAGGTGCTACCATCAAGAAAGGCATCCAGGACAACTGGTGGCGTCAGGGAATGATGGGTTCCATCAAAGCTCATTATGACTGTATCAAAGTTTTTTCTGAAACAGATTTTACAGAGGACCTCAAAAACGTGGATATCCCTGTGCTGGTAATGCATGGAGAAGATGATCAGATCGTTCCATTCGATAACTCAGCGCCTAAATCCGCGAAGCTGTTGAAGAACGGTAAACTGATCGCTTATCCTGGTTTCCCGCATGGTATGCCTACCACTGAAGCAGAAACGATCAACAAGGATCTTTTGGCCTGGATCAAATCTTAACTCAACGGGACCGGTCATAAAAAAAGAGAAACTTCCGTAATGGAAGTTTCTCTTTTTTATAGTGAAGAAAATCAGGCAATATCAAACCTGTCAAGGTTCATCACCTTATTCCATGCTGCTACAAAATCCTTCACGAATTTTTCCTGTGCATCTGAACTGCCGTATACTTCAGCAATGCCTCTCAGCTCTGCATGAGAACCGAATACCAGGTCCACACGGGTGGCGGTCCATTTCAGTTCCCCGCTGTTGCGGTCAGTGCCTTCATACAATTCCCTGTCTTCCGAAGCTGCTTTCCAGGCGGTGTTCATATCAAGCAGGTTCACAAAGAAATCATTGGTAAGTTGTCCGGCGCGTTTGGTGAATACACCATGATGTGAACCATCGTAATTGATATTCAGCACACGGAGGCCACCGGTAAGCACGGTCAGTTCAGGAGCGGTGAGCGACAACAGCTGTGCTTTATCTATCAGCAACTCTTCCGTAGACACATATGTTCTTGCTTTGCGGTAATTGCGGAAACCGTCTGCAATGGGCTCCAGGTAACCGATACTTTCAATATCAGTCTGTTCCTGTGTGGCATCCGTACGGCCGGCAGTGAATGGAACTGTAACAGAGTGTCCGGCATCCTTCGCTGCTTTTTCAATTGCGGCTGCACCTGCCAGCACAATGAGGTCGGCTATCGAGATCTTCTTACCATCGGATTGCGAGCCATTGAACTCTTTTGCGATGTCTTCCAGCCTGCTCAATACCTTCTGCAACTGTGGTGGATTGTTAACGCTCCAGAACTTCTGTGGGGCAAGCCGGATACGGGCGCCGTTAGCGCCGCCGCGTTTATCGGAACTCCGGAAAGTGGAAGCGGAGGCCCAGGCAGTGGAAACCAGTTCTGAAACACTCAATCCTGATTGCAGGATCTTTGCTTTCAAAGCGGTGATATCATTGGCATCCACCAGTGCATGATCAACAGCAGGAACCGGGTCTTGCCAGATCAGTACTTCAGCAGGAACATCCGGTCCGAGATAGCGGGCGCGGGGTCCCATATCGCGGTGCGTAAGCTTGAACCAGGCACGGGCAAACGCATCTGCAAATGCGTCAGGATTATTCAGGAAATGCCTGGAGATCTTTTCATATGCGGGATCAAAACGCAGAGAGAGATCGGTGGTGAGCATGGTAGGCAAATGTTTCTTGTTGCCATCGAATGCATCTGGAATAGTTTCCTGAGCATTCTTTGCCACCCACTGGTGGGCGCCTGCAGGGCTCTTGGTGAGTTCCCATTCAAAGGCAAACAGGTTCTCGAAGAAATTATTGCTCCATTGAGTAGGAGTGGTGGTCCAGGTAACTTCCAGTCCACTGGTAATGGTATCGGCGCCTTTTCCGGAACCGAAACTGTTATTCCATCCCAGGCCCTGTGCTTCCAGACCGGCTGCTTCAGGCTCTTTGCCGACATGCGTTGCGGGAGCAGCGCCATGCGTTTTACCGAAGCTATGCCCGCCTGCAATGAGTGCAACAGTTTCTTCGTCATTCATGGCCATGCGGCCGAAAGTATCGCGGATATCTTTTGCTGCTGCAATGGGATCAGGATTTCCATCAGGCCCTTCGGGATTTACATAAATGAGCCCCATCTGCACCGCAGCCAGTGGTTTTTCCAGGTTACGGCTATGGATATGTCCATCTGCATCATCATCTGAAGACACCACACCATGCGCTTCCTCCACGCCCGGCGAGCCATGTGCATAACGCAGATCACCCCCCAGCCATTTCTGCTCTGAGCCCCAGTACACGGCTTCATCCGCTTCCCACACATCTGCGCGGCCACCGGCAAATCCGAATGTTTTGAAGCCCATGGATTCCAGCGCCACGTTACCCGTGAGGATCAGCAGGTCGGCCCATGATATATTACGTCCGTATTTCTGTTTGATGGGCCATAGCAGCCTGCGGGCCTTGTCGAGGCTCACATTATCCGGCCAGCTGTTGAGGGGAGCAAAGCGTTGCTGTCCGGCTCCCGCACCGCCACGGCCATCGAACACGCGGTAGGTACCGGCGCTATGCCAGGCCATGCGAATGAATAAAGGACCATAATGCCCGAAGTCCGCCGGCCACCAGTCCTGGGAATCGGTCATAAGCGCATGAAGATCTTTCTTCACGGCTTCCAGGTCAAGACTGTTGAATGCTTCGGCATAGTTGAAATCTTCCCCCATGGGATTCGACAAAGACGAGTTCTGACGGAGTATCCCGAGTTTCAGTTGCGTGGGCCACCAATCGCGGTTCCTGGTGCCGCCGCCGGCAACATTCTGTTTCAGACTGCCATTGTGGAAGGGGCATTTGCTGATGTCTTTTGATTCCTTTTCCATTTTTATAAAATTGATTATAATGAATGACCGGTTGACACGTATTGCTGTGCCGGGAATAAAAGTATGATTTCGGATCGATAATCATAATCGATTAAATCTATAATTCAATAGATAATGCCTATTAGTGGTCTGGGAGGTTTGAAGGGGTTGAAAACGGACTTCTCTCAAATATATCCATTATATGGTAAAAAAGGCAAAGCCAATTTTAGCGCGGTTTAACAGTCGTTTTGACGTAATTGGTAAATGCCGGCGTGGTTATTTAAATTTATGATGTTGGTTTCGGTGCTGCTGAGATGAATGTCGGATATACGTGGGAGTGAGTAATGATTCTTTGGATAAGTAGAAAAAAATATCAATAAGATTTGTGTTGTTTTGTTTTGAGCCTTACATTTGCTCCCTGATTTGCATTTTTGATGCGGGTCGATGGTAAGATTCCGTAGCTCAGTTGGTAGAGCAATACACTTTTAATGTATGGGTCCTGGGTTCGAGTCCCAGCGGGATCACGAAAGGCGCAAGAAATTGCGCCTCTTCTGTTTTAAAGGCTTTTTAAACCGTGATTCTCTCAAAAAAACAGGTCATTTCTTTTGGCCATCAAATCAAAAGCGGATTTAAAAGACTATGCCCCCTTATCTGTAAATCCGGATAACACCTCAAACAAACAATGGATTTCTCTTTCTGACTTTGGCTATGCAATGCCCCGTTTTGACTATGCCGAAAAGCTCATTACTGATGACCTTTGACTATATAAAAAAACAAAAAAATGAAACAGTCAAAAACACCCATCATCAGCTTTAGTCCCGTTGTATTACCAGTTGCCGGCCGTTACGTAGACCTGGAAATGAAAGTTACTGCTCCCGCGAGCGGAACCAACCTGCCGGTTATCCTTCTTTCGCATGGGCATGGCCCGTCCAATTTTCTCTCTTCATACAAAGGGTATGGCCCCATGGCAGATTGTTTTGCCGCAGAAGGATTTGTGGTCATTCAACCTACACATCAAAATTCCAAAGCACTCGCGCTTTCTCCGTCCCTTCCCGAAGCACCATTGTTTTGGAGTTCACGGCCGGCCGACATGACTTTTATCCTCGACCATCTGGAAGAAATTATCGACACAGTACCAGGGTTAACCGGAAGAGTTGATAAAACAAACGTTGCTGTAGTAGGCCATTCTATGGGCGGGCAGACGGTCTCTATGCTGGCTGGTATGGAAGTAACAGACCCGGCTACAGGTAAAATAGTGAACGCCGCAGAACCAAGATTAAAAGCCAGGGTGATCATGGGCACACCTGGTGGAGCCAAAGGATTCACCGGAACTGCCAGACAGCACTATCCTGTATTGGCGGCCGGCGATTTCAGTACAATGACTCTGTCAGCACTCATTGTGAATGGCGACAAGGACGTAAACCTTATGTTCTCCGATGTAGATAACTGGCGGGCGGATGCTTATTATCAAAGTCCCGGTCCTAAGGACCTGCTGACCGTCTTTGGCGCCGAACACATCTTTGGTGGCATATCTGGCTATGATGCCCGCGAAACAAGCGATGAAAATCCAGAGCGTGTTGCCTTTGTATGCGAAACTATTCTTGCGTATATTCGGAGTAACTTCGATCCGAACGATCAGAGCTGGGAGCAAGCAAAGAAAAGCCTTAATGGCGTAGAAGGTGCGTTAGGCAGTATTGAAAGCAAATCATAAACAGATAATATGAAGGATGAAATGTCTAACCACAGATTTAATTCCTTATCAATGTTGCATAAGGCGCTGGACATACCAGCACCTATGCACCCATTGGTAACTTTAATAAATAATGCTGACGGGACCATTCCACTCGAAAAACTGCCCAATCCACATATCTTAAGCTTTTATAAGATCTCTTATAAGTCGAACTTCCGGGGAAAATTCAAATACGGACAGCATTATTACGATTTCAACGAAGGAGGAATGTTTTTTGTCTCGCCGAATCAGATCACAGGAAGCCACGAACCACTGAGTGATCAATCTGGTTATACCTTGCT
>NZ_JBQCGW010000315.1:0-28063 GCF_051955275.1 Pseudobacter sp.
CCATTGCTTCAGTTTATCGAAAGCATTCTCCGCTTCGAACTTTACGATGTTCTGTACATTATTGAGTGCGGCATTGCGGTTGGCCTGGGCAACGGCATTCTCTGAAATGTCAAGTCCAAGTACGCTTTTGGCGCCATAGGCGGCTGCGTGTATCTCAAAAGTACCGGTATAAGTGAAGGCACCCAGTACATCGGCCCCTTTCACAATATGCTGAATGGCACGGCGGTTGTCCTGCTGATCCAGGAAATAACCTGTTTTTTGTCCATTTTCTATATCAACCAGGAATTTCAGTCCATTTTCATTGATGGTGATCTTTGTATCGAAAGGCTCCGATAAAAATCCTTTCTGCTGCTTCAGCCCTTCCAGTTCACGCACGGGAACATCATTCCTCTCATAGATGCCTTTTGGTTGGAAGATCTTTTCCAGGGCGGCCACGATGGCCGGTTTCCATTTATCGATACCCAGCGCGAGCGTCTGGATCACAAAATAATCGTTGAATTTATCGATGATCAGCTGGGGCAGGTAATCCGCTTCGCCGAAGATGAGGCGGCAGTTCTCGGAATAACCGATCTGCTGGCGGTAATTCCAGGCCTGGAGCAGGCGGCGGTAAAAGAAATCCTCGTTTACAGTCTCGTTCTTATCGCGGGTGAGCAGGCGTACCAGGATCTGGCTGGCCGGATTGATATATCCTTTGCCGACAAATTTCTTATCGTGGGTGTAAACTTCCACTATATCCCCGGGTTCCACCTCCCCTTCTACCGTATTCACTTCATTGGCAAAGATCCAGGGATGGCCATTGACTACAACACGCTGACTGATTTTCTTCTTAAGGATCACTTTTATCATGCCGCAAAAGTAACTTAAATTGCACCCATAATGGAAAAGTTCATCGTTTCGGCAAGAAAGTACAGACCTCAGACCTTCGACACCGTTGTTGGGCAGGGTCATATCACCACAACTTTAAAGAATGCAATCAGGAACCAGCAGCTGGCGCATGCCTTCCTTTTCTGCGGTCCCAGGGGCGTTGGTAAAACCACCTGTGCGCGGATCCTTGCCAAAACCATCAACTGTGAAAAACCGGGAGAAGACGGCGAAGCCTGTAACATCTGTCACAGCTGCGTTTCCTTCAACGAAGGTACCTCCCTCAACATCCATGAACTGGATGCTGCCAGTAACAACTCGGTGGACGATATCCGTACCCTGGTAGAACAGGTACGGTTTGCGCCGCAGGCCGGAACCTACAAGGTGTACATCATCGATGAGGTGCACATGCTCAGTTCTTCGGCCTTCAACGCCTTCCTGAAAACGCTGGAAGAGCCGCCCGGTTACGCAATTTTCATCCTTGCCACCACCGAAAAGCACAAGATCCTTCCCACGATCCTGAGCCGGTGCCAGATCTTCGACTTCAAACGCATCACCACCAACGATACGGTAGAGCACCTGGCGCAGATCTGCGTGAAGGAAGAAGTGAATGCAGACAGGCCCGCCCTGCACCTGATCGCTCAGAAGAGCGAGGGCTGTATGCGCGATGCCCTCAGCATCATGGACAAGATCGTGAGTTTCACCAATGGTACCGTGAGTTACCAGAATACCCTGGAGCACCTGAATATCCTGGATGCCGACTATTACTTCCGCTTCATGGAAGCCATGCTGGCGCAGGATCTTGGAGCCGCGATGTTATTATATGATGATATCGACCGGAAGGGTTTTGAAGGGGACCTGGTGATCAATGGATTTTCCGAGTTCATCCGCAATCTGCTGGTATGTAAGGACCAGAAAGTGGCCAATCTCCTGCAGGTGGTGGAAAGTTTCAAGGACAGGTATATCGCCATGGCCAAACAGGTTTCCGTAGCCTGGCTCATCAATGCCCTTAATATCCTGAATGAGGCCGAGATCGGCTTCAAAGCAGCCCGTAATAAGCGTCTCCATATAGAACTGGTACTGATCAAACTCTGTTACCTGCAACAGGCCATCGAACTGGGTGGCGATGATTCCGGTAAAAAAAAAGTAGTTGATACAGCAAAGCCGGTAGCTTTCCGCCAGATCCCGGGCCTTGCCGCCGCTCCCAAAGCAGCAGGCAAGCAAGCGCAGGCCCAGGCAGAAGCAACGAGGCCGGAAGCCAGGCTGACCGTTGAAGAGCCGCAGGCTCCGGTAAGGCCCGCTTCCAAAACCGTGGTACCTCCCGTGCAGCCGGTAAAAGAGGATCAGATCGTTTCAGACCAGCCCAAAGTAAAGCTGGGCGGGCTCGCCAATATCCGGAAACAGTTCGAGGGTAAGGGGATTGCCTCGGCCGGAGAGATCATTCCGCTCTCGGAAGACAGGTTGCATGCGGCCTGGGAAGCATTCACACAGCAGCTGCGCGACAACAAGAACCCGTCCTCACAGTCTTTTGTGATGGCCAGGCTGATCATCAACAACGCCGCGCATTTCACCATCGTTACCAATAATAACCTCGAACAAAAGTTCATCGAGAACGAAAGAAGGCCGCTGAGTGAATACCTCTGCAAGGTGTTCAACAACCGGATGCTGCTCTTTGTAATTGAGGTGGATGAGAACGTGGTTTACCAGGAACCGACGGATAAACCGATGAGCAGCCGGGATAAATTCATGGCCATCGCCCAGGAATACCCGTTGATCAGGGAGCTGAAAGACAGACTGAGACTGGAACTTGATCTTTAACAGGTTGCAACGGCAGACTTGCCAATTTTACATAATGTATTGAATACAGTTCAATGCGTGTTCCGCATTGTCAATTCCCTATTTTGCTGTAATTTCGGCACTCAATAGAAATCTGAACATCCCAAATTATAAACTGGAATAAAGTTATGGCTGAAGTGATCCTAATGCCCCGCCTGAGTGATACGATGACCGAAGGAGTGATTGCGGCCTGGCATAAAAAAGTTGGCGACCCTGTGAAAAAAGGCGATCTCCTGGCAGAGGTGGAAACCGATAAAGCTACCATGGAGCTCGAGAGTTATAAAGATGGTACCTTATTACATATCGGTACCGATAAAGGTGGTAAACTCCAGGTGAACGACCTGCTGGCCATCATCGGGAACCCTGGCGAGGATATCAGCTCTCTGTTGAAAGGTGGCGCCGCCCCTGCTCCTGCCGCTGAAGCACTTAAAGCCGAAGCCCCGGCAGCTGCACCCCAGCAAGCCGCAGCACCTGCTGCCACTGCTGCTCCTGCCGCTGCGCCAGCAGCCAAGTCCGGCAGCACCATGGATCTCTCCACCGTTCCTGAAGTGATCCTGATGCCACGTCTCAGCGATACCATGACCGAAGGTGTGATTGCAGAATGGCATAAGAAAGTAGGTGATACTGTTAAAAAAGGGGATCTGCTGGCCGATGTGGAAACAGACAAGGCTACCATGGAGCTCGAAAGCTATAAAGAAGGTAAATTATTATATATCGGCGCGCAGAAAGGGGATAAAGTAGCGGTGAACTCATTGCTCTGCATCATTGGTGATGAAAGCAAAGTGGATGTGAACGTCATTGTAGCTGCCGCCAAAGGCGGACCAGCTCCTGCTGCTTCAGGTGAAGCTCCCGCCCAGCCTGCTGCTCAGCCAGCCAGTGGTACAGGCGCTGCCACCACTGAAAACGCAGTTCCTGCTGCCAGTTCAGAAGATGGCCGCGTTAAAGCTTCCCCCCTCGCTAAAAAGATCGCCAGCGATAAAGGTATCGATCTGGCCAAGGTTGCCGGAAGTGGTGACAATGGCCGTATCGTGAAGAAAGATATCGATAACTACGTGCCCGGCTCCGCACCTGCCGCCGCCAGCACGCCTGCCAAAGCCGCTGCCACTGCTGCTCCATCAGCGCCAGCCGGTGAGGTTAGCTTTGAAGAAGTACCGGTATCGCAAATGCGTAAAGTGATTGCGAAGCGCCTGGCTGAAAGCAAATTCTCTGCTCCTCATTTCTACGTTACCATGAATATCAACATGGACAAAGCCGTGGAAAGCAGGGCAAAACTCAATGAAGTTTCTCCCGCCAAGATATCCTTCAATGACATGGTGCTGAAAGCATGCGCCATTGCACTGAAGAAACATCCTAAAGTGAACAGCAGCTGGCTGGGCGACAAGATCCGCATCAATCACCACGTGAACATCGGCGTAGCCGTGGCTGTGGAAGAAGGACTGCTGGTTCCTGTTGTCCGCTTCGCAGACACCAAATCACTCTCCCAGATCGCAACGGAAGTGAAAGTAGCTGCACAGAAAGCAAAAGACAAGAAACTGCAACCATCAGACTGGGAAGGCAACACCTTCACCATCTCCAACCTGGGTATGTTCGGCGTGGATGAATTCACTGCCATCATCAACCCGCCGGATGCCTGTATCCTCGCTATCGGTGCCATCAATCAAACGCCAGTAGTGAAGAACGGACAGATAGTGGTTGGCAATATCATGAAAGTTACCCTGAGCTGTGACCACCGCGTGGTAGACGGCGCATCTGGCGCAGCCTTCCTGCAAACCCTCCAGGGATTGCTTGAAGAGCCACTCACCATGCTGGTTTAATTACAATCGAAAGAATAGTTTCTGCATAAAAAATCCCGCTCACCAGCGGGATTTTTCTATTATTTAAGACGGGCTATTTCAGTTTCCTGATGAACGAGACCACCCCTTCCGTCAATGCTGGTACTACCGGCAATATGGGATCGATATAGGTGGCGTGGTTGGCGCGGGGCTCCGCTTCACTTTGCTTCAGCACATGATTCATTTTCGGGATGATGAGTTTAGTTGCTTGGGGATTGGCCTGCCAGAGCAATTCCGCATCCGCTTCCTTCACCTGCAGATCAGTAGTTCCCTGCACAATCAGAACGGGAATTTTCAGAGCTTTGATCAGTTGCTGCGGATCATACCTGAACCAGCTGATCAGGTAAGGCTGTACTGACGGGCGAAAGAGAGAATACATGCTGATGGGAACAAAACGAAGGGTGTCGCCCGTTACCAGTGTATCCAACAGGTGATTCACCAGTTCTTTTGATTGTTTCATCTGCTCAGCAGCTTCATCATTGACAGCTTTGGCGGGGTCCAGGTTGTCGTTCAGTTGAGCTCTCAGTACTTTATCGGCGGAGCTGCCCGGCCCCGCGATGGATATCATGGCATCAGCTTTGGCCATGGACGCGGCTTTCAGTCCGATGGTTGAACCCTCACTATGCCCGATCACGATCACTTTTGAAAAACGTTTGTCTGCTTTCAGGCTACTGATCAGCGCCGAAGCATCATTCACATACGTATCGAAACGAAGGTCTGCTTCCTTTGCGCCCGCAGCGGTACTGGCGGCAATACCGCGCTTATCGTACCGGAGCGTGGCAATGCCCTGCGCGTTCAGCGCTTCTCCCAGCAACTTCAGTGAATTGTTCTTCATCAGGGGATTGTTGCCATCACGGTCAGTAGGTCCGGAGCCTGCAATGAACAGGGCAACCGGCAGCGGCCCCTTATTTGCAGGAACGGTGAGCGTGCCGAAAACAGCTCCCCCAGCGGTCTGCAGCACCACGGAGTCTGCAGATTGTGCAAAGGAACTGATGTAAAACAGGAGCAATATACAGGCAGAGGAGAAGGCTTTCATCATACTATCAGATTTATGGATGAACAAGGTACAACAATTGAGCACAACGGCATCCAGCCCAAATAGCATAAATTACAGGAACAAACTATCCGGCATGATACAACGGTCAACCATTCAGCTATTGCGTTTTCCGTTCTCCTTCTTCCTGTTGCCTGTTTATCTCTTTGCACTGGGCACGGTGCCAGCTATTCAATGGCGGGATGCCGGGATCATCTTCTTTATCCTTCATGTACTGGTATATCCTGCCAGCAATGGCTACAATTCGTATATGGACAGGGATGAGGGCAGCATTGGCGGACTGGAGCACCCCATGCAGCCCACAAGGCAGTTGTTGAATGTGACCGTACTGATGGATCTCGTCGCCACTGCGCTGAGCCTCCTGATCAGCTGGTGGTTCATGGCCGGTATCATTCTTTATATCCTTGCATCCAGGGCATACAGTTACCGCGGCATCCGCCTGAAGCAATATCCCGTTACCGGTTACCTGACCGTTGTACTGTTCCAGGGTTGCGCCACCTTCTGGCTGGTGTATCACGGATGCAGTACCAGCAAGAGCCTGCAAGCGCCGGTGGCCGGAGTGGTGGCAGCCGGACTGCTGATCGGGGCCTTTTATCCGATCACGCAGATCTATCAGCATGAAGCCGACCGTAAAGATGGGGTACGCACCATCAGCGCCATGCTGGGTTATCGTGGCACATTTATTTTTACAGCTATCCTGTATGCAGCGGCCATGCTGGTGTTAACGCAGCTCTTCCTGCAAAGGCAGGAAGGGCGCAATCTGCTGATATTAGCAACCGTAATGCTGCCTGCGCTCGTATATTTTTTTGTATGGGCAAGCCAGGTATGGGGCAATACCGCTGTAGCGGACTTTACCCATACCATGCGGATGAACCTGCTGGCATCCCTTTGCTCTAACCTGGCATTTCTCATCATCTTAACAGGGAGGTTGTTTTGAGTAAAATAATTTCGATCGGCACCGCAGTGCCCGCATGGAAACACAAACAGGAAGATATCCTTTCGTTTATGCTGCCGGCCTATTCACTAACAGGGCCGGACATACGAAAAATAAGATTCCTGTACCACCAGAGCGCTATCAGTACGCGTCATTCCGTGATCCCTGATTACAGCAAGCCGGTGGCGGAATGGAAATTCTATCCGCAGTCGGAGAACCTGGAACCCTTTCCATCGCTGGAAACACGCATGCAATGGTACCAGCGCTTTGCAGCGCCACTTTCCGTGGACGCAGTGCGGGATATCCCTGCACAGAAACTTTCCGGCATCACCCACCTGATCACGGTGAGCTGTACCGGAATGAGCGCTCCGGGGCTGGACCTGCAACTGGTGGAGCTGCTGGATCTTCCGCGTCAGACCTGGAGAACATCCGTGAATTTCATGGGTTGTTATGCCGCTATCCATGCATTGAAACTGGCAGACGCCATCTGCAACAGCAGTCCGGCAGCCAAAGTATTGCTGGTTTGTACGGAGCTCTGCACGCTCCATTTCCAACGGGAGCCAACAGCCGATAATATAGCCAGCAGCCTCCTGTTTGCAGATGGAAGCGCAGCCGCGCTGGTGGTTCATGATGATGACGGGCATCGCGGATTGCAGCTCACACAGTTCTATAGCGAAGTGATTCCAAAGGGTAAGAAAGATATGGCCTGGGAGCTCTCTTCCACGGGATTCCAGATGACGCTCAGTAATTATATCCCGTCTCTGATCGCTGAAGACTTTGAGGCCTTTACCGGCAGGGCATTACAGCAGGCCGGTATAACGCAGGAAGCCGTCACTCACTGGTGCCTGCATCCTGGAGGCAAGAAGATACTTGAAGTAACGGCCGGCAGTCTGCAATTGCCGCAACAGGCGCTCACGGACAGTTATGAGGTGCTGAACCAGTACGGGAATATGTCGTCTGCCACCATCCTTTTTGTACTGAAGCGGATGATGCAGCGTATAGTGACGGAACGGGATCAGCCATCCCTGGTATTTGGAGCGGCATTTGGTCCGGGGCTTACCATGGAAACCTTCATTGCAAAAAATCAAAATCCATAAATGCAGCGATCGGCTAAAAAAGAACTGCTGGATGCGCCGGATATCCCCCGCGAAGCGATCCGGCGGAATATGCAGGAGCTGGATGTGATCAATACCTGGCTGGGGGGACATGCTATCACCATTGCCGGTTTGAAAAAGCTGGCCGGTAATAAAAAGCGGTTATCGATATGCGAAATAGGTTGCGGCGGTGGAGATAACCTGGCGGCCATTTCCCGATGGTGCCGGAAAAAAGGCATCGATATATCCATTACAGGGATCGATATCAATCCGTTCTGCATACAGGTAGCCTCTGAAAAATGGACGCAGGAACGGTTTCCCGCAAAGGCATCATTCATTACTTCCGATTACAGGGATGTGCGGTTTGCAGAGAAACCTGATATTATTTTTTCATCACTTTTCTGTCACCATTTCTCCGATACGGAACTGGTAATGCAGTTGCAATGGATGCGGTCAAATGCAGGGCAGGGTTTCTTTATCAATGACCTGCACCGTCATCCGCTTGCCTGGCAATCTATCGGACTGCTCACCCGTCTTTTTTCCCGCAGCTACCTGGTGAAACATGATGCGCCATTATCCGTAAAAAGAAGTTTTGTTAAATCTGACTGGTTACATTTCCTTCATGAAGCAGGAATCAGTACCTTTTCCCTGCAATGGAAGTGGGCATTTCGCTGGTTGGTGGTAGTTGGCTGATTTGCAATGAACCTATCTTGTGGAAGACCGGTAAATGAGAAAATTCCTGAACAGAGAATCTACATACGATGTTGCCATTATCGGTGGCGGCCTGGCCGGACTGGCCCTCTCTGTCCAGTCTGCAAGAGCCGGTTACAATACTATCCTCTTCGAGAAGGAACAATATCCGTTTCATAAAGTCTGTGGTGAATATATAAGCCTGGAGAGCTGGAACTTTCTGCAGGACCTGGGTGTACCATTGAGTGATATGCAGCTGCCTCTGATCAACAGGGTGATGATCAGCGCCCCCAATGGCCGTTACGTGGAAAGCCCGTTGCCACTGGGTGGATTCGGGATCAGCCGTTATACACTGGACCACCTGCTGGCAGGCATTGCCAGGCGCGAAGGCGTTACCTTGCTGGAAGACACCAAGGTGAACGATGTGGTATACCGGCATCATGCCAGTATGGTATTCAGCAATAAAGGTACTATTGAAGCCAGTGTGGTGGCAGGCTCCTATGGGAAACGCAGCAACCTTGATGCGAAATGGAAACGGGAATTCACCCAGGTAAAGCCAAATGCCTTAAATCACCTTGTGGGTGTAAAATACCACGTTCAAACCTTCTTTCCTGACGATCTGATAGCTGTCCACAATTTCGAGAATGGTTATTGTGGTATTTCAAAAATTGAGGATAATAAGTATTGTTTGTGCTATCTTACAACCGCATCCAATCTCAGGAAAACGGGAAATGATATAAGAATGATGGAGCAGCAGATACTGCGCAGGAATCCATTCCTCGATACGATCTTTTCTACAGCCCGCTTTCTCTATAAAGAACCTGTTACAGTATCCCGCATATCCTTCAACAGAAAGACCCAGGTGGAAAATCACCTGCTGATGCTCGGCGACGCCGCTGGCATGATCACGCCACTCTGTGGCAATGGAATGAGCATGGCGCTGCACAGCAGTAAACTGGCTTTCGAGGAGATCGACCAGTTCCTGCAGGGCAGGATCAACCGGTACGAAATGGAAACGCAGTACACCCAGCAATGGGAAAAACATTTCAACCGCAGGCTTCAGACCGGTCGTGTTTTGCAGCAATTCTTCGGTAGCAGCAGCATGAGCAATTACCTGATCACATCCCTTAAACCTTTTCCGAAACTTGTTTCTTTTTTGATCAGACAAACACACGGAAGACCCTTCTAGAACATGCGATACCATCTGTTGCCTGCTCTATGCTGTATGATCAGTATAGCAGGCGCCGGTCAGAACTATCATGCGGTTAATGGCTCATCTTATGCAGGAAGTTTAGGCACCGGCAACAATCCCGCTTCTATTGTAAACACTCCCTGGCCATGGGACCTGACACTCTTTGGAGTACAGGGAAAGGCTGTCACCAATGCCATTACAGTACGTAACTATTCCCTGATCTCGCCGCCGGGCAGTGCGCGTTACCAGATCAGTAACAGGAATGAGCCGCGTAATGCAAATGCCAATTACAATATCAACCTGCTGAATGCACGATATTCCATCAACCGCACCAATGCTGTTGCGGCAGGCGTGAATATCAGGGGCTATACAAGGGCAAAGACCAGTCGCTTTGCCTACATGGATACCCTGCACAATATGGACCAGTGGCTGGTAATGAACCAGAATAACCTGCCGCTGTCAGCCGATGTGTTCAGCAGCCACTGGATAGAAGTGTATGGCTCCTATGCACGCACCATCCTGGACAATCCTTCCAACCGCCTGAATGCCGGCATAACAGTGAGGGTCACCCGGGGTCTTGCAGGCGGTTACGGGTCGCTCCGCAACGGAACTGTATCGATGATACCCGGACCTGATCCCAAATTCAGCATCAACGGCGTTGACGCCTTCTATGCCTACTCTTCCAACTTCGATAAATGGGATAACGACCGTACACGTTACACCAATATCCGGAACTTCGTTACGAGTGCACGAAGCGGGATCTCGGTGGACCTGGGAGCGGAATACCTGATCAAGGAAGGTGGTATTGCCGATTTCAATAATCCGATGGATGAAGAATACTGGGATTATACCTGGAAGATCGGTTTCTCTGTACTTGACCTTGGCTTCAACCAGTATCAGTATAGCCGGAACAGCCGTCTGCTCAGTAACCTGCGGCCGGGTATTGAAGCCACTGATTTTGATCAGAAGTTCGGATCCGTGGAGGGTATACGCGGGTTCAACGACAGCGCCGCCAGTTTATTCACCAATGTGCGTGTGCCTTCCGGTTATTTCAATGTGATCAATCCCACAAGGGCGGTATTGAATGTTGACAGGTTCATTACACATGCCTTGTATGTGAATGGAGAAATTTCGCTGAACCTTTCACCTATTGCAGGTGATCAGCGGATCTATATGAAGGAGCTCAATTTCATTACCGTTACTCCGCGATGGGAAACGAGAAAATTCGGATTCTACCTGCCTATGCAATACAATACAGAAAAGAAATTCTGGGTGGGCGCCGCCGTGAAAGCCGGTCCCGTATTACTGGGCCTGCATAACCTGGGTTATATCTTCTCCAAAAACCAATTACAGAATGGCGGTGGCTACCTGGCGGTAGTGATCAAACCGGGAAAGAAAAAAGAAGTCTCGAAAGGAAGAAAGGACCGCAGTATGCGTCAGTATGAATGCCCTGCATTCTGATCTACTCCAGGTATTTTGCCAGGTTCTGCAATGATGACATCATGCCTGCGTGATGATCTTCCGGACTGATGCCCGGTGGTACATTGCTGGCTTCAAAACGCACCACGGTCCCTGTTTTTTCAGGGATGAACCGGGTAGTGATGGTCATGGTACCTGAATAAGCAGGATCATCCGATATAAAATCCACTTCTTCCACAATCTGGATCTCCGGGATCAGCTGAACGAACCTGCCTTCGAATACATCCTCCGTTTTGGTGGTTTTTCCTGCTGTGGCTTGTCTATCCCGGTACCGGAAAGCCATCTTGTATCCACCTCCCACCCTGGGGTCGAAAGCATACACTTCGCAGCTCATGCCGGCCGGCGGCCTCCAGGCAGCCACTGCCACGGGATCGAGGAACGACTGATAAATGACTACCGGACTGGCTTTTATGAGGAGTGAAGCCGAATCCACCCTGGGTGATGAATTATCCATATTCAGTGGTTTTACAGAATTATTATACCCATAAAAATTATGCCCTTCTTACCCCAACAAACTTTCACAAAGTTTTGAAAATTCAGAAACAGACATTATCTTTGGTTAAACGAAAAATATGAAACTGGCAGACGCACGCAATGAATTCATATCAAAATGGGGGGCTTTCGGATCCCACTGGGGGATCAACCGCACCATGGCGCAGGTGCATGCATTGCTGCTGATCAGTGCAGACCCGCTGAGCCAGGATGATATCATGGAGCAGCTCAACGTGAGCCGCGGCAATGCCAATATGAATATCAGGGAGCTGATAGACTGGGGGCTGGTGGACCGCATCATCATTCCGGGCGAGCGCAAGGAATATTTTGTAGCGGAAAAGGATATCTGGAAAGTGGCCACGCAGATCCTCCGGGAGAGAAAGAAACGGGAGTTCAATCCCATGATGAAAGTAGTGGAGGCGCTGGAGCATGTGGAAGGGGACAAAAAAGACAAGAACCATAAACAGTTCACGGAAACGATAGCAGGCATTAAGAATTTCGGAAAGCAGGCGGAGCGCATGATGGATGTGATGGTGAAGGCCGATGAGAGCTGGTTCATCGGAAGCCTGATGAAATTTTTCAAATAACAACACCATGAAAGCCTTTGCACGTATAGATGTGATCATTCAAACGCTCCTGATCCTAGGTGGTCTGGTGATCGCCCTTTCCTTATGGGGCGGGTCCAATTTTTCGGATTATTATTTCCTGCCCTATTTTATCGTGGGCGCCTGGCAGATCTTCAGCGTCATCGTGCATTTTGCAGGAGAAGGTGGAAAGATGAATAAACTGCGTAAGACCTATCTCATCACACTACTGATTGTACTGATTATTCTGGTAGCCAGCATGGCATCAGATGCCATCATTTATTCGTTATTCGGGTTGCTGTTCTTTTCTCCTTTGATGGCGCTGTTCTACCTGTACACCTGCTATCGCGAGTCGCAGCTTTACAATCAGGGAAAGGCGGGTCATGATCTTTCAGGACAGACGCTGCTCAGAGGCAATACGCCAGCCGCTGTGGTGAACCCCGATGCTGAAAGCCAGGTCAGTTAGGATAAAATGCACTCAGTACAACATAAACCGGTCCCCGGTTTTTTTAAACCCACAAACTTTCAAAACTTTTTGAACTTATGAAAAATAAAAAGATCATCCTCGCAGGCGGTACCGGTTTTATCGGTCAGGAGCTGGCCCGTTATTTCGGGAAAGACAACCATGTGGTGATTTTGACCAGGAAGTCTGTTCAAAGCAAGAACAACCGCTACAGTAAAAAGCTGCTCACCGCTGCTGATGGATACAATATCACTTACTGGCGCTGGGATGGCAGGCATGTGGAAAAGCACTGGGCGCAGGAAATAGATGGCAGCGATATCGTGATCAACCTGGCCGGTAAATCCGTCAACTGCCGTTATAACCAGCAGAATATGCAGCGGATCATCAGCAGCCGTGTGCTCGCTACCCGCGTGCTGGGAGAGGCCATCAACCAGGCCACAAAGCCTCCTGCGCTGATGATCAACGCGGCATCTGCCACCATTTACAGGCATGCGCAGGATCGTCCACAGGATGAATACAACGGAGAGATCGATACTTCCAAAGACGGCAATATGCCTTACTCTTTCTTTGACCGTTGCCGCAGGCGCTGGCAGAAAAGCGTTACTGCAATCAGACATGGAAAAGATTCAGCGGCATACAAAAACCTGGATCTGGACTTCTCAGTGCAGGTTTGTGTTGCCTGGGAAAAAGCGATGACGGAACTAACGCTCCCCAACACCCGAAAGATCATTTTCCGCACAGCTATCACACTTGGCAAAGGGGGCGTAATGACTCCTTATTACAACCTGGTGAAATGGGGACTGGGTGGTCAGCATGGAAGCGGAGATCAGTTGTTCAGCTGGGTGCATATCCAGGATGTTTGTGGTGCCATCGAATGGAGTTACGATCACCAGGAGATGGAGGGAGTGTATAATCTTTCTGCGCCTTATGCCATTCCCAATATGGCGTTCATGGCTATGCTCCGCAGGATCACGGGACATACAACCGGGTTGCCTGCCTTCAAGTGGATGCTGGAATGTGGCGCGGCGCTGATCGGTACCGAAACCGAACTGATGTTGAAGAGCCGCTGGGTTTACCCTACCCGGTTGCTGGAAAGCGGATTCAGGTTCAGGTATGAACATATTGAGGATGCCTTGCGAAACATTGTGCAGCAAACTCCTCAGTGGAACTGCCATAAATGCATTCAAACAAAGGTGGCGGCAAATTTGTAATATTTATCGTATGAAAACTCCGAAAAAAACGCTGGTGATCGGCGCCTCCGATAACCCGGAACGGTACAGTTTCCTGGCAGTGAACAGGCTGAGGAATGCAGGTCACCCGGTGGTAGCCATTGGCCTCAAACCGGTACAGGTAGCCGACATCCGGGTGGAAACAGAAAAGAAAGCCTTCGAGGAAGTGGATACGGTAACGCTTTATCTGAATCCGGCCAGGCAGAAAGAATACTACGATTACATTTTATCGTTACAACCCAACCGGATCATCTTCAATCCCGGTACGGAGAATGAAGAACTGGAATCCATGGCTAAGGAGAAGGGTATCCAGACCATGGAAGCCTGTACGCTGGTATTGCTGAGCACGGGGCAGTTTTAGTGCGTCATAAACGATATCGCCTTCCATCATTTGATTATTATCAAATAAAATATTCCTGCATACTAAACATATACGAATCCCGTTTTCGGGTACGTATCCCCTTTAATTATCATTCCTTATCCGGGCAACAATCGTTCTGATCGTAAACGTCTATTGTTCCCAAAGCTTGCTGATCGTACCCTAAGAAAGATTTATCCAATTATCATTCGAAAAATCCTTGTGCATGAAGATTTTCTACACAGGCTTAGTGGTATCTGCATTCCTATCAGTTTCTGCCAAAGCGCAGCAAGCCATTACTGTCAAACAGCATCACACGCCAAAACCGGCGGTATTCACTAAATTTCCCGGAAAGTTTGAAGTGGATCTGACTCCGTTCAGGAAGGCCTTTGCTTCAGACATCAGCGACACCGTATCGATACGCCTCTCGGCGCATCATAGTTTCCGGGGCGTGATCACGGACAAAGTACAGCATTCCCCCACCCTGCGTACACTCAATATCAAATCGGCTGAGTTTTCAGGAGCCATGATGTTTATCAGTCTGAATACCGCAACGGACGCGGAACAGCCGGTAAATATCAGGATCCTGCATCCCCGCAAAGCGGATGTGATGGTGCTTACGCAGGAAGCCGGCAAATACTTCCTGGTGAAAGAAGAACAGCAGTTCTTCCTCGCAGAATAATGTTGATCGTACCCTTTTCATTTTGTTGATCGTATCCTTTCCAACACCATTGATCCAATGTTCAATCACCTGTTATGAAAAGCATTCTGTCTGTATTCGCTTTCCTGTGCATCACCGTGCAAAGCTTCTCACAAACCCCTGAGCTCAACAGCTATCCGCAAGCGAAAGCAACGGTGTTCCTGGATTTCGACGGACAACTTGTACGGGGAACCACCTGGAACTGGGATGGCCCTATCCAGGCGGCCCCCTCAGGTTTCTCAGCCGCAGCTATAACGGAGATCTTCAACCGCGTGGCGGAAGATTACCGGATCTTCGATATCAATATCACCACTGATTCCAATGTTTATAATAATGCGCCAGCCCAGAAACGCAGCCGGATCATTATCACTCCTACCTGGGAATGGTATGGCAAAACCGGCGGCATCTCTTATGTGAACTCCTTTAAATGGGCCGACGAAACCCCGGGCTGGGTCTTCAGCAGCCTGCTCGGCAATAATGTAAAATCAGTGGCGGAATGTGCTTCGCATGAAGCCGGACATACGCTGGGGTTACAGCACCAGAGCACCTGGAACAGCGCCTGTGTGAAAACGCAGGAATATGCGGATGGAAAAGGTGAGGGTCAGATCGGCTGGGCGCCCATCATGGGCGTGGGATATGGCAGGAATCTCACTACCTGGCATACGGGCACCAGTACCAAGGGGTGCGACAAGATCCAGAATGATATCGCCATCATCGCGGCCAATGTTGGCCTGCGTGCCGATGAGCATACAGACGAGCTCACGGGCGCCACTCCTGTAACCCTGATGGGCACTGATTTTGCGGCAACCGGCGTCATCAATACGCAGGCAGACAGGGATGTGTTCACTTTCAAAGTAATGATGCCGGCCAACTTCCGCATCAATGCCACGCCACAGAGCATCGGCCCCGGTAATGAAGGCGCCAACCTGGATATCAAGGTCAGCCTGCTCAATAACCTGGGAGATACCGTAGGCCGTTACAATCCTGCAGAGCTGCTGAATGCGGGCGTGGATAGTGTGCTCAATGCCGGTACCTATTTCCTGGTAGTGGATGGCGTGGGCAATGCCAACCTCAGTGATTATGCCAGCCTGGGTTATTATGCCGTTACCGGCAGCATTGCACAGGCCCTTCCCGTAAAACGCTTCCAGCTTTCGGGCAATACAAATAACAATAACCAGCACCAGCTTTACTGGGCTTATGAAGCAGATGAAGCGGTAAAGCTGATCAATATCCAGCAATCAGCTGACGGCATCCATTTCAGCAACCTGGTTGAGCTGAAGGCCACCGACAGGAAATTCAGCTGGAAGCCTGCTACCCAGGCCAGGCTCTACTATCGCGCACAGGTGATAACAGTGGCCGACGAGCGCGCTTACTACTCCAATATCATAACGCTGCAGCCTTCTTTAAAACAGGATGTGAAACTGCACAGCAACCTCATAACGGATGCCATCGGAATAACTACCGGTAAGGTATATGCGTATATGCTTCTGGACGAGACCGGAAGGATCCTGCAACAGGGACGTATATCCGCCGGGTACAACAGAATTGAAGTGTATGCCGCTAAAAAAGGAATGCTTTTACTGCGTTTACAGTCTGAAAATGAGTCCTATAGCGAGAAGTTAATAAAACAATAACAGGGAACGCGTTTGGTATTGAGCCGGTTTTTCGGTAAATTACACAAACCCGTTTTATTATGCTATGGAGAAAATTTAATGGCGACCCGATCGATCTTCCTATCATCGATGCTGTTGAAATGGCCATCAGGCGTGAAACTGAAAAAGGGTATCACCTGAAAGTATGCATCGGCACTGACTCACAGGTAAAGGGTTCCGAGACTGAATTTGCTACCGTGATCGTTTTCCTGCGTGAAGGACATGGAGGTTTCATGTTCATCCACAATGAAAAAACAAGGCAGCAGTACACAATCAAGGAACGTATGCTGGTGGAAGTGGCCAGAAGCATTGAGATTGCGTATGAGCTCTGCAACCTGTTCACACAATACAATGTGGACATGGAAGTACACGCAGACATCAATACCAATCCGCAATTCAAAAGCAACGATGCACTGAAAGAAGCAATGGGCTATATCCTCGGGATGGGATTTGCCTTCAAGGCCAAACCTGAAGCCTTTGCCAGCAGTAGCTGCGCCAATAAGATAGTAAACTAAAAACCTCCGCATCATCCGCGGAGGTTTTTTGTTTAAAGTTGTGATGCACTCATAACAGAGCATCTATTGCTCCGGATTGTCGAAGGCGTAATTGCATTCTTCGATGAACCCGAGGATCTTGTCTCTTCCCAGTTTCTTTTCTGCGCTGGTTACAAAGTTCCGGGGCAGGAACTGCCAGGTCTTTCGCATGGCGTCGAGGAATGATTTCACATTCTTTGCCACTACCTTCTGAGTTTCTTTATCGGCCTTGGTGAAAGTGAGGGCGAAAGGAATTTCCCATTTACCCAGTTTATCGGCAAATTCCAGGTCGATCTTCTGCGGCTCATGTCTTGAATCGATCAGCAGGAATACGTTCACCAGGTTCTCGCGCTTGCGGAGGTAGTTCTCGATCATCTGCTCCCACTGGTTGCGCTGGCTCTGGCTCACTTTGGCAAAACCATACCCCGGCAGGTCAACGATGTACCATTTCTGGGTGGGCCCGGTCTGTCCTTTTTTATCCCGGTCGGCCCCTTCCTGCTGGGAGCCGGGGATGCTTTCCATATCAAAGAAGTTGATCAGCTGCGTTTTTCCGGGGGTGCCGGAGGTTTTGGCCAGTTTCTGGTGGCCG
Source organism: Pseudobacter sp. (assembly GCF_051955275.1). Classification (NCBI taxonomy): domain Bacteria; kingdom Pseudomonadati; phylum Bacteroidota; class Chitinophagia; order Chitinophagales; family Chitinophagaceae; genus Pseudobacter; species Pseudobacter sp. The sequence goes on from NZ_JBQCGW010000315.1 coordinate 17,573, forward strand.
CTCAGCATATTGATCAGCGAGCTTTTACCCACATTACTGCGGCCGATAAAGGCATATTCCGCCCTGTTGCCCTCGGGGCATTGTTTGATATCCGGACTACTGATAACGTAACTCGCTTTTTTGATCAACATGAGACTCTGATTAGGGATGCAAGATAAGGATACTGAGCTCCACAAGTGACCCGGACACGAAACTTACTGTATCTTTGCGTCCTCATGGCAAAGTTTACGCACGATACGATCGTCCCTTATGACCAGTCGAAACAGGGAAAGAAGCAGCAGGTAGAAGCAATGTTTGACCAGATTGCGGGGAAGTACGACCTCATGAACAGGTTCCTCAGCATCGGGATCGACAAGGGCTGGAGAAAGAAGGGCATCCGTGAACTGAAAGATATCAAACCGCAGCTGGTGCTCGATGTAGCTACAGGTACAGCAGATGTAGCTATCATGACCCAGAAATATTTACAACCAAAGAAGATCATTGGCATAGATATTTCAGAGCAAATGATGGCAGTTGGCCGGGAAAAGATTGCCAAACTGGGGTTAAATGACCGGATTGAGCTGGTCAAAGGAGATTCAGAAGCAATAAACTTTCCTGACAACACGTTTGATGCCATTACAGTGGCCTTTGGCGTGCGCAATTTTGAGGACCTGGATAAGGGCCTGGCCGAAATGTACAGGGTATTGAAGCCCGGTGGCAGGGCCATGATCCTGGAGTTCTCGAAACCCAAACAGATTGCTTTCAAAGGCTTATATAACTTATATTTGAATGTTGTTGCCCCCAGAGCGGGTCAATGGCTGTCAAAAAATAAAGACGCGTATCAATATTTAAACAACTCAGTAAAAGCATTCCCCGAAGGCGAAACATTTCTACACATTTTACAACAAGCCGGATTCTCTGACACCAGGCTAAAAAGGTTGAGTTTAGGTATATGCACAATTTACTGCGGCAACAAAACGGCCGGCTGATACGCCTCGCCATTATATCGGTACTGATGATCACTTCTTTCAGAAGTATCGCTCAGCGTGAGTTGAACCTCCCCAATCACGACGATAAGAAATATTATCTGGGTATAGCATTGATGTACAACACCAGCCGGTTCAACCTGAGCCATCATCCCAGCTTTCTGGGGCAGGACAGTGTGCAGGTGGTTGACCCGGAGAATGCCGGTGGTTTCGGCCTTGCCGGTATCCATACACTCAGGCTCAATGAGCGTTTCGAATTAAGAGCCATATTCCCGCAATTACTGTTCTCCTATAAGAACCTCACCTACCACCTGAAATCACCTGATCCCATGAAAGAGGAACAGAAGGTGATGACCAAAAAAGTGGAGTCCATCCTTATCGGATTGCCCATACACCTCAAGTTCCGGTCAGACCGGATCAATAATTTCCGGGTATATATGTTTGCCGGTGGCAAGTTTGAGTATGATCTTACTTCCAACAGTACTGCCCGCCGAGCGGAAGACCTGGTAAAACTGAAGAAATATGACCTGGGCGTGGAAGCAGGTATCGGATTCAATTTCTATTTTCCTGTATTCATCCTTTCTCCGGAAATCAAGATCAGTAATGGCCTGATGAATGTACATTCCAGGGACCCGAACCTGAAATACTCCAGTACTATCGACAGGCTGCAATCCCGCATGATCTTATTCTCGCTGATCTTCGAAGGATAAAAGGCCAGCTCCAACACTGTTATGGAATTCATCCGCCGGGTCAGACCTGCGGACCAGCTGACATTTGCGATCAGTAAGCGCAGGCCGGCATCATTCGAACAAACACCTGTTAGCGCATCTTATCGCCGATATCGGTACTCCGGACACTAAAAAAGCTGCTTAAACCCTTCACGGATAAAAATGTATACAAAGTGTATAAAACTTTTATCACAAATATTATGTGGCGAATAAAAAATCATTAATTTTACATCATAGGATAAGGTTTAATGGTTAATGGTATTTGATTAGTGAAGTGCCGCCTCAAAGCGGCACTTTTTTTATGTTCATACTTTACAAAATGGCTATTTAAGCATTTAACAACCAGCTCTTTAGCATTTATTCTCACAACCAGCTCTATCAATATCTCCCGGTTTTATATAACCGTACACATTTTCCGGTTCCTCCTTTTATTCCGGTATGGAACGCAAAAAACCGGAGTTAACCATCGGCTACACCGCCGAATTGATCACTCCGGTTCTGAAAAAAATTTGAAAATTGGTTCTATCTGCCCATTGAACAATCTCAATAGTCGTATTCCCTCCTGTACATATTCAACCGCAATCCGATTGTAAAGAGGTTGATATTCCTGTCCGTGATCACATCAGATTTGAGTTTCCTGATCATTACGGAGCCATCCACAAAAAGGTTTTCTTTCAGTTCGTATGACACTAATAGTTGTGCATTAACTCCTGTAGACTTTGGCCCTGCAGGTAACTTGTATCCATAGTCGCCATTACGCGTATGATTCATTTTAAAAATATCTGTCCCGAAATTGCTGTTGGCCGTATCTGTACCCTGGTTCCAGACAATCACACGGGCAGAAGCGGTCAGCTTTGGAATCGGTTGATACCGGATGATACCGATCGCTTCCACGAAGTTGGCTCCCAGCGGATGCGCCAGCGGCTGGTTATAATGCGTATAGTTGGTTACAGAATCATAGTGAGAATAAGTGAAAGGACGAACCAGGTTCAGCTCACCCTGCAGGTCCAGGTTCTTTACCTTGAAGGCATCGATGTATTTGGCGCCCAGCTGAACACCGAATTTATTGGCCCACCACCCATTGCCGGCCCTCAGTTCTTTCTGTACAAATTCATCGATTGTCCACTGACCGTAGAACTGGAGCTTCTTTGCCACATTGGCCTTGAAATCGAAACCTACAATGGCATTGTCTGCACTTCCGTTCTGTTGTTCACTCACACGCAGGAACATTACCGGGTTCAGGTAAGTGAAATCGAAATGATTCTTCCTGCCGAAGATCACCGCTTCAAACAAACCAACATTCAGCCATTTGGTGGCTTGCAGGCTGAGGTGACGGATGGCGGCATATTTTTTATCCAGCAGTTTATCACCGCTGTTGATCCTGATGGTTTGAGGAGTAAGTTCCGTCCACAGGTTTGTATAATCGAATTTCCAGATTCGCGTACTGATCTTCAGGAAGAGATAACTGTTACCGAAATCACTCAGGAAGAGGCTGCGATAGCCATTTCCGATGAACTGCTTGTCGTAACCGAACTGGAAGTCAAGGTATTTGGCAGCAGTAAAATTGATGGATCCGCGCGCATCGAAGTAATCAACACCGGTTTGGTTATAACGCTTATAAAATCCAACACCAGGTACTGCATTGGTGGAAGCGATCCGGTCCTGCAGGAACTGCGGTCCCCGTTCCTGGTTATCCACCGCATAAGCCGAGAACCCGATCTTATTGGCGATCATCCCACGCACTGCAACACCTTTTGTATTCAGGAAGATGCGTTTGCCATCATAATCTGTAGCCTCGGAAATCTGCCCCTGAAATACAGGATTGACAGCCAGGAAAAAGTCCTTCTCATTCACTTCCACCATATTGGCCTGGGTCTTATAGAAAGTATTCCACACGCTCTTGCGGCTGAGGAAAGATGATTTATCGCCCTGTACCCACTCACTGTTGTTCATCAGCAGGCTCTGCAGGTTGTACTGGTCAACTTTTGAAAGCTCCAGCGCACCTGCTTTATATAAAGAATCCGCATACTCTCCCACGTTCACCGCAGTACGCCTGTTCAGCGATTTCACCGATTCCACATTCAGTTGAAGATTACGCTGTAATCTGATCTCCAGCCTGTCGAGGAATGGCTGATGCTTATTGCCCTGTGGCAGGTAAGTGCTTTGTGAGTATGAAATGAGGGGAAAAATAGCAATTGAAAGGCAGGCAACGGTTTTTACAATAAATTGCATGTTGGATTGTTTATTAATTGGCTATTGAAATTCAAGTTATGCAAAATTACCTGATTAAGAACGTAATAGTAGTGAATGAAGGCAAATTGGAGGCCAAAGATGTATTGATCTCCAAAGGAAGAATTGAAAAAATTGCAGGCAGTATTCAACCATCTGTACCCGTTATAGAGATCGATGGAACAGGCAAGCACCTGCTTCCCGGAGCCATTGATGATCAGGTACATTTCCGTGAACCCGGTCTTACCCATAAAGCCACCATCTATTCCGAAGCAAAAGCGGCAGTAGCCGGTGGTGTTACCTCTTTTATGGAAATGCCCAATACCGTTCCGCCGGTTTTCACGCAGGCATTGCTGGAAGACAAGTACCAGATCGCTTCACAGAGCTCGCTGGCGAACTACTCTTTTTATATGGGTACCTCCAACGACAATGCAGATGAGTGCCTGCGGACCAACGACCGCAAACATGAGATCGCCGGTATAAAGATCTTCATGGGATCTTCCACAGGCGGACTGCTGGTAGATAATTATCTCACCATCGATAAGATCTTCCGCGAAAGCGAGGTGCTGATTGCCACGCATTGTGAAGATGAGAAGATCATCAAGGCAAATCTTGAAAGACTGAAGAACGAAAAAGGTATCCTCGAACCTGCCGACCACCCCATCATCCGTGATGAGAACGCATGCTTCGAATCCAGTTTCGCAGCCATCCAGATAGCGAAGAAACACAATACCCGGCTGCATATCCTGCATATCACCACAGAACGTGAGCTGCAACTGTTCACCAATATGCTTCCGCTGGAGGAGAAACGCATCACTGCAGAAGTATGTGTGCATCACCTGCACTTCACCAGCAATGATTATGCAGCCAAAGGCAACCTCATCAAGTGTAACCCGGCCATCAAGGCGCCGCATAACCGCGAAGCCCTCTGGAATGCGCTGTTAGACGACAGGCTGGATGTAATTGCCACCGACCACGCTCCACATACCTGGGCTGAAAAAGAAGAGCCGTATGAGAAAGCGCATGCCGGCCTTCCGCTGGTACAGCACTCTCTCCTGCTGATGCTGCACTATGTAAAGCAGGGAAAGATCAGCATCGAAAAAGTAGTGGAGAAAATGAGCCACGCGGTAGCCAGGTGTTACCAGGTAGCCGACCGTGGTTATATCCGCGAAGGTTATCATGCAGACCTGGTGCTGGTTGACCTGAACCAGTCCACCACCATAACCAAAGAAAATATCCTGTACAAATGCGGCTGGAGCCCCCTCGAAGGATTCACAGCGCCTGCGGCCATCACTCATACGTTCGTAAACGGACACCTGGTGTATGGAAACGGAGTGTGGGATGAATCACAGAGAGGACAGCGGCTCCTGTTTGCCCGCTAATCTGTACATCTTATAATTGCGCTATGCAAATAGACAACACCACATTCAACGACCTGTCCATCATTCAGCACGAAGAGGAATTTTCCATCTTCCATCGCCTCAATTTCACCCAGACGGTGGAAGGAAGGGAATGGCTGCTGAAATATTTCACCAATCCCTTCAGTGATCTGCAGCAGATCACGCAGACGCAGGACATCATCCGGAACATCCTGTCTAACCTCGATGCATGGCCGAAAGCGATCTCCAACGGTACACTGATGGTGATTGAAAAGTTCTACGACAGTGGTGTTGACGCTATTCCAGCCGCCGGGCCTGTAAATGCCCTTACCTACCGGTTCTTTCATGTGGCCGACTATGCCCTGGTGCGTTATTCCATTTCGCATTTCGCGGATTTTGTACGGGGCATCGACGCCCTCGTAAATCTCTTTGATGCAGAAACAGCGCCCCTGCTGGTGCGCAGCTACCTGCACAGGGCCAGGCAACTCATCAATAAGCCCATACTGGCACAGCTGGCAAATCGGGAACCAAAGCAGAGGCTCTCTGCCGGTGAAGTGATCTACTACGGCCGCTACCTTCAGTATGAATTCAAATCCGCTGCCTTTGAGCTAATGAGCATCTACGGCAGGTTTGACGCCTGGTACTCCATGGCCCGCGCCATGAAGCAGTTCAAGCTCACCTTCCCTGAGTTCAGGGACCAGCCGCAACCATTGATCGATGCCAGCCAACTCTATCATATTCTCCTGCCAACACCGGTGAGTTATGATGTAAAACTGGATAAAGACAGTAATTTCCTTTTTCTTACCGGCGCCAATATGGCCGGCAAGAGTACCTTCATCAAGGCAGTAGGTTCCTCCATATTCCTGGCGCATCTGGGAATGGGCGTACCCGCGGCTTCCATGAAGCTGAGCCTGTTCGACGGACTGCTCAGCAATATCAATGTGATGGACAATATCGTGAAAGGCGAAAGCTATTTCTTCAACGAAGTACAACGCATCCGCGATACCATCCTCAAGATCAATGACGGCAAGAAATGGCTGGTGCTGATAGATGAACTTTTCAAAGGCACCAATGTGCAGGACGCTATGAAGTGCTCTACCACTGTGATAAAGGGACTGATCAGGATCAAGAACTCTCTTTTCATTCTCAGTACCCATCTTTATGAGATCGGGGAAGAACTGAAAGCGTATCCGAACATTTCATTCAAATATTTCGAGACCACTGTGCATGGCGACCAGTTGCATTTCAGTTACCAGCTGAAAGAAGGCATCAGCAACGACCGCCTGGGATACCTCATCCTCAAAAGGGAGAAGGTGGTGGAACTGCTGGAGAAACTATAACTGGTATTAAACACTTATCGCATGAGAAAAGCCTTACTGCTGCTGCTGGCAAGCCTGTTATTGTACCCTGTAATGGCCCAGCGACCGGGATCATCCATCGATGTTTCCGCCTATATCTATGAACTGGAACTCAACGACCTCAATAACCAGATCAACGGCAAGGCCACGGTGAATGCAGTGTTCCTCCAGGAAAGCAGTGTACTGCAACTGGATCTCATCAGTGCCGGTAAAGAAGGGAAAGGCATGACGGTGTCCGGGGTAACTGCCGGCAACAAAGCTTTATCCTTTACACATCTTCGCGACACATTGCGGATAGCACTGGAATCTCCCGTAAAAAAAGGTGACAGCATCAGTGTTGTGATCCGTTATTCGGGCGTTCCTGCCGACGGGCTTATCATTGGCCGGAACAAATTCGGGCATCGCGGCTTCTTCAGCGATAACTGGCCCAACCGTGCACGCAACTGGATCCCCTGTAATGATCATCCGGCAGATAAGGCGGGCGTGGAATTCATCATTACGGCACCGGACCATTACCAGGTAGTGGCCAATGGTGTGCAGCTCGAAGAAACTTCCCTCCCTGATAAAAAGAAACTGACGCATTATAAAGAAACGGTTCCCCTGCCCACCAAGATCATGGTGATCGGCGCGGCAGACTTTGCCGTACAATACGCGGGCGATGTGAACTGCATTCCGGTGTACAGCTGGATCTATCCCGAGAACAAAGACAAAGGGTTTTACGACTATGCCCTGGCAAAAGATATCCTGGCTTACTTCATTGACCTGGTTGGTCCGTATGCCTATCGCAAACTCGCCAATGTACAATCCACCACCATGTTTGGTGGGATGGAGAACGCCAGCACCATTTTCTATTCTGAAAATTCCGTTACCGGCAATCGCAAATGTGAAGGGTTGATTGCGCATGAGATTGCGCATCAGTGGTTCGGCAATATGGCCACAGAGGCCGACTGGAGCCATATCTGGCTCAGTGAGGGATTTGCCACTTATATGACCATCCTGTACTTTGAACGGACGCATAGCCAGGATACGGCCATGGATATGCGCCTGAAGGACCGTAAAGCAGTGATCACGTTCAGTAAAAAATACAATGAGCCGGTGGTGGACAATACCCAAACCGATTATCTGCAGCTCCTGAACGCCAACTCCTACCAGAAAGGTGGCTGGGTGCTTCATATGCTTCGTAAGCAGATCGGAGACAGTGCCTTTCTCCGTGGTGTGCGCAGTTATTATGCCCAGTATGCCGGGAAGAATGCCGTAACGGAAGACCTGCAACGGGTAATGGAAAAAGCATCGGGCAGGAACCTGAGCAGGTTCTTCAAACAATGGCTGTATACGGCCGGGCATCCGCAACTGGATATCAGGTGGCAATACGATGCGGACAAAAAATATATTACAGGTACCGTACTGCAATTGCAGCCCACGGCATTTGAATTTCCGCTGGATCTTTCCTGGACGGAAGAAGGGGAGCAATCTCCCACCGTCATTGCCCTCAGGGTGAAGGAAGCGAAGACGAGCTTCAGTTTCCCGGTGAAAGGACTGCCGGTAGATTTTAAAGTTGACCCCGGCGTGAACCTCCTGTTTGAGGGCACGGTAAAAACGGGTAAATAATATACCCCTGCGTTGTAAAACAAACGCGAAAGCGATAATCTAACCTCAATCCATATACGAAAATATTCTGGCGCTCCTCCATATTACCTTAGCAGGATAACATTCCTGCATGCTCGTAAAAACATTCGGCAGCGCCGTATCCGGCGTGGATGCCATCACTATTGAAGTGGAAGTCAATGAAATGGCCGGAAGGGAATACTACCTGGTGGGATTGCCGGACAGTGCCGTGAAAGAAAGCTTCCAGCGGGTGGAGAGTGCGCTCAAGACCAATGGTTATTATATGCCACGTCGCAAGCTGGTGGTGAATCTGGCGCCCGCCGCTATCCGGAAAACCGGTACGGCCTTCGATCTGGCCATTGCCATCGGAATACTGGCAGCCACGGACCAGATCCCCAATCCTGAGCCTTTGCTGCAATGTGTTCTCAAAGGAGAACTGCAACTGGATGGCACTATCCGTCCGGTTAAAGGCGCCCTGCCTATTGCCATCAATGCCAAACGAGAGGGATTCAGGAACTTATTTGTGCCATTGCAGAATGCCCGCGAAGCGGGCGTTGTAGAAGGACTGAATGTTTACGGCGTGGCGCATATCAATGAGGTGATCGATCATTTCAAAGGAGAGAAAATGATCAGTGCAACCACGGTAGACATTTCCGCGGCCTTTGCGCATCAGCATTCGGAATCGGATGGTGATTTCCTGGATGTGCGCGGGCAGGAGAATATCAAGCGGGCGTTGGAGATCGCTGCTGCCGGTGGTCATAATGCCATTCTGATCGGCCCGCCGGGCGCCGGTAAAACCATGCTGGCTTCGCGCCTGCCCACGATCCTGCCGCCACTCACGCTGGAAGAAGCGCTCGAAACCACCAGGATCTATTCCGTTGCAGGTAAACTGTTATCTGATTCAACACTTATCACGAAGCGGCCCTTCCGCGCACCACACCACACGGCCAGTGATATGAGCCTGGTGGGTGGCGGCAGCATTCCGCAACCCGGAGAGATCTCGCTCTCGCATAATGGTGTACTGTTCTTGGATGAATTCCCAGAGTTCAGAAGAACAGCACTGGAAGTGATGCGGCAACCTATGGAAGAACGGAAGCTCACGATCTCCCGGGCAAGGATTTCCGTTGATTTTCCCGCCAGCTTTATGCTGCTGGCTGCAATGAATCCCTGTCCATGCGGATACTACAATCACCCGGAGAAATCCTGCAGTTGCCATCCTCATGCCGTACAGAAATACCTGAGTAAGATCTCAGCTCCTTTACTGGACCGGATAGACCTGCATGTGGAAGTAACACCAGTACCTTTTTCAGAACTTGAAAAAGAAGAAGGTGCGGAATCTTCGGATGAAATAAGGGAACGGGTGGTCAATGCCAGAATGGTACAGGCTGTACGATATACAGGGCTGGCCGGTGTTTACTGCAATGCACAGATGAGTAAGAAGATGTTCAGAAAAGTCTGCACAACAGATGGAGCCGGGAAACAGCTGCTGCGGTCTGCCATGGATAAATTGAAATTATCCGCGCGGGCCTATGACCGGATCTTAAAAGTAGCAAGAACGATCGCTGATCTGGGAGATTGTGAAGCGATCAAAGCGGAGCATATTGCGGAGGCGATACAGTACAGGAGTCTGGACAGGGAGAATTGGGGAGAATAATTAAAAAATGCACCCGGAAACGGATGCACTTCTAACGGGAATAAATACCCGCAAATATCTTATTACGATTAATTCAGATTTTTTACGGATGGTGTCCACTGTTTGGTGGAGGTCTTTACCGCTGTGTCTTCCCCGGATTTGAAAATGCGGGAGAAAAGCGTATTGATGGTTTGAGCAGCTGTTTTACGAACGATGCGCATATCCAGCCAGAAATTAGCGTTGCGTATATAAAACGCATCAAACTGATAACGATGGAAGATGCTCTCGAAATTCTTGGTAGGTCCTCTGTATCCTTTTACCTGTGCGAGACCAGTGATACCCGGCTTTACCATGTTCCTGAATTTGTAATTGGCGATCACAGAAGAGAACTTATTACAATCCGCATGCATATGTGGACGGGGTCCTACAACGCTCATTTGTCCGAGTAAAACATTGAAAAACTGTGGAAATTCATCCAGGTTGGATTTGCGTAAGAAGTTGCCCACCCTTGTGATGCGATGGTCATTATCGGAGGCCTGGCGGGTATTTGCATGCTCATTCACTACCATTGTTCTGAATTTCAAGCATTTAAAA